>JBPEWV010000190.1:0-9396 GCA_052032335.1 Pleionea sp.
AGTTGATGATTTTTTGCGCTGAGTGAGTTAACGACTGAATGGGGGCCAGAGAGTTATTCAGTTCGTGACTGATTAAGCGGATGACCTTTTTCCAAACTAAAAGTTCTTCTCGGTTAACTTCAGACGTCATATTTTTTAACAGGTACAGGTAGTGGATACGGCTGTTTAAATTGAACTCCTGGACAGTGAGGTAAAATACCTGTTTCTCATCTTGAAAAACTTCAGTTATCAAGCCTTCTTTTTTCGTTTCAATCGCGTCTTTTAGACCAGTTGGTAGTAATTTGATGATGTCACTTAAACTTAAACCGGATAAAGGCTTTGCTGTCTGGACAATATCTTTTGCTGAATTATTACTGTAGACAATGATATTTTTGTCATCGGTCAGTAGAACAGCCAGTGGCGTCGCCTGGATCAGTGTATCGAGTAATAGCTCTCGCTGATAAAGCTCCATTTGCTTACCGCGCAAAACATTTGCCAGATCATTGTACGCGGAGATTGTTTTGTCGAATTCGGGCAAAGTTTGCGAGGCTAAAGTGACACTGAAATCATTGTCTCTAAAACAGTGGATACCCGTTTCGATTGAGTCGATGACTTGTTGAACGGGTTTATAAAAATGAACCGCAAGGTAGACGGCGAGTAATATTTCGAGTAACAAAAGCAAAGGAAGCCAAAAGTAAAGATCGCCGTCGAGTAGTAGAACCGCGTACACCGCCGCCGCTTGCACCAAAGTGACGATGAGCAGGCAAAACATCAGTCGATGTTTTAGAGAATGTTTGAACGATATCATTTCGTCTCGCTAATGCTCTATTTCGAATTTTTTTAAGCGGCGGTAAAGTGCAGAGCGGCTCAGCCCAAGACTCTTCGCTGTTTCCACGATATTACCATTATTGTTTTTCAGTGCATTAATAATACATTGTCGACTGATGGGGGCTAACTTTTCGGTTTGGTGATTTGTGGCGACCTCAATCCCAAGAACATCGGCGCTAATCACCTTCTTGCTCGATAACAGCATTGCTCGTTTAATTACGTTCTGTAGCTCGCGAACATTGCCTGGCCAGTGATAGAGCTTTAGTTTGTCTGCTGCTTCATGGCTCAGTTCAAATTCATCGGTCAGAAAATGATTAGCAAGCAATAAGATATCGTCTTTGCGAGCGCTTAAGCTGGGTAGATTCAGCTCGATAACGTTCAGTCGGTAATAGAGATCTTCTCGAAACTCTCCTTTTGCGATGGCTTCAATTAAATTGCTATTCGTCGCACTGATTATTCGAACCGAAACTTTTTGTGTTTCGTTGCTCCCTATGCGTTCAAACTCGCCAGTTTGAATTACCCGCAACAATTTAACTTGGCCTTCATGCGATAAATTACCGATTTCGTCGAGGAATAAAGTACCGTTATTCGCGGCTTCAAATCGTCCTGTTCGGCGTTTGGTGCTACCGGTAAACGCCCCTGCCTCGGCGCCAAAGAGTTCGGCTTCCAGTAAATCAGTGGGGAGGGCGCCGACGTTTACCTTGATAAATGGTCCGGTACGACAGTCAGAATTGGCCTGAATGATTTCTGCTATTTTTTCTTTGCCCGCCCCGTTAGGGCCGGTGATCAATACTGGAACGTCAGAACGAGCTACCTGTGTCGCCATAGTGACAACGCGATCCATTAAAGCGCTCTGATAACGAATACCACATAGGTCAAACTGTTTTTTCAAAGCAGTTTGATTTTCGTATTGCAGACGATGATTGCGGTGTTGTTGCTGCTGCACCTCATAGAGTTCGAGCAAGTTTTTAACGGTAACAATGAGTTTCTGGTCGTCCCAGGGTTTGCCAATGTAATCGGCAGCACCATTTTTCACTAGCTCGACGGCCGTTTCCAGATTGGTCCATGCGGTAATAAGAATGACCGGGATATCGGGGTCGATATCACGCAGCTGCTGAAAAAGTGCGATACCCTCGTTGCCCGAAGTCATATTGGACGAAAAATTCATGTCTTGAATGATCAGCTGAACGTCGTTTTGCTGAAAAGTCTGCAACCCGTCTTCCGGCGTATGCGCTGTTTGCGTATTGAACCCTTCGAGTTCGAGCAGAACTTCCAGCGCTTTGGTGACATCCGGGTTGTCATCGATAATGAGAATAGTTGATTGTTGCGACACGAAGGTCCCCTGTTTTATTAGGTGTTGGGCCAGTCAGTTGACTGGCCTTGGGTTTATTAGTTTTAGGCGGCACTTAAGCACTTCGCGTGACGATGGCTGGATCTACCTGCGCAGCACGTCGGGCCGGAAACAATGCCGCAAAGGTACTCACTAACCATAGAAACAGCACGATCCCAAGCATAATATCAATTCTGACGAAGTCTTCTCCACTTTGTTCGGTAATTAGCAGTAAGAAAGGCACGGTTAAGCCAGCACCTAAAAGCAGCCCGATAGAAGTTACGATTGAGTTTTCCAACAAATAATAGCGAATGATGTGCCATTTTTTCGCCCCAAGTGCTCGGCGAGTACCAATCTGTTTTTTCTGTTGAGCAACCAGATAAGACACCAACCCAGAAATACCCAGTGCAGTAATGATCATTAACACAAAACTGATGGACAAGATGATCAGAGCTCGGCTCCCTCGACCATCATACATGCGCTTTTGGGTGCGTGTTAAAAACTCAACACCTTGAATGTAACGTCCTTGCGTTTGATACAAAACTTTGCGGATTGACTCCAACAGACGATCGTCGCTACCCGGCTCTACACGCAGTAAATAATTTGGATCGAGCCCTTTACGGTATTCCACCACCGGTCGAATCAGACTGCGGTAGGACATTCCGGCATAATTCAGGGGCTCTCCGTTCATAAAACCAGAGTAAACACCAATCACCTTAACCGGTATCGATTTATCGTTTAACCACAGTGTTTGACCGATCGCTGACTCTGTTCCGAACAGGGCGTCGGCTAACGCATCACTGATGAGAACACTGCTCGGTGATACTGTTTCGAATTCGGAGGTAGCGTGCAGTATTTCGTCGGGATTAAAATCCCGTCCCGACTTCAATTCGACACCGAGAATTTTTAGTCCATGTTCGTTTAGGTCAAAGATATTCGTTTGAAAGCTCTGTGCTGCTTCAAGGTTTGATTTGAATATATCGACGCCTTGACCGGCCGCAAAGGGAATCTCCATGGCCGGTGATACGAGTTGAACCCCCGGGATTTGTTGTAACCGTTTGATATCGCTCTCTACTAACTGGCGCTGATCAAGTTGTTCGTCAAACGCTTGCGGATAGATCGCGACAATGTTCTCGGCGTCTAAACCAGAAGGTAAATTCCACTCTTTTAACGTAGTGGTGGTGACGACTACCGACGTTGTCATGACCACCAATGTGATTGCAACTTGAATGATGATCAAAGAAGAAAAAGCTTTCTTGCGTTTTAATGTTTGTAGTATTGGTCCAAATTCCATGATGTCACCTATTGAGATTTAAGTTGGCCAGCAGGCGGTGTATTACATATTTTCCAGATAGGTATCAGACTGATCAGGAGAGTACTGCCAACCGCGATTGACAAAGCTACCAAAATGATAAACCAATCGAGTTGATGCGCGTGTTGAATTGCATCGACGGTTAGCTGATAGTCCGATTGATAAATCGCGACGTGCATCATGGCTTGTAAACCATAGTGAGAGAGGATGATCCCTAATATGCCGCCGATCAAAGAAATCAACGCAATCTCGATAAGATATTGAGTCATTACAACATATCGCTTCGCTCCCAAAGCACGACGCAATGCTATTTCAGGTAATTTCGACATGTATTTCGCAAGCAAAATTCCGATGGTATTGATTAAGCAAACCAGGAAAAATAAAAAGGCCATGATTTCAAAAACCGTTGAAACGCCAAAGCTGGAACTCAACAAATTAATGGTCTGCTCCAGACTCAATAGTTGGTTTTCGGCCGGTCTGGGAAATCGTCCGAGCGATTTTTGCTCTGCCACGTAGTTATTCAGGTATTGTTGATAGTTTTGTTTTTGTTCTTCACTCGACAGTTCAGCCCAGAAATTTATCCAACGACATTCGGAGTTTTTAAGTCCATCCATGTCATCACGACTGAATGTCGCTCGCAATGACCGATCCTTTTCCCAGCACTGAACGTTTCGCGGCAGGTTCATTTTAATACCCAACGAAGAGGGAATGAAGGCGTCATCGAATCGCGAAGAGCTGAAGCTTCGATCATAAAAGCGAGCAGGTAATTGCCAGTGAGCTAAAACGCCAATCACCGTAAGTTGAGTCGAGTTGATATTGAGTTGACGACCGACGCTATTCTCTCCAGCAAAAAAATGGTCATTCATTTTCTTCGAGAGAATAATGACATTTTCAATGCGCTGATCGGATTCTTTTGACCATGGACCTCCATATAAGAAGGGCACATCAAACAAGCTAAAAAAATTACTGTGTCCGGCCATAATTCGTGCTTGCCTTGGATGCACTAAGTTGGATTCGATATTTAAGTAGGCGTAGGTCTTCCATAGATAAGTTTGATCGTTGGCGGGTGTCGCTGCATTAATTAAGTTCTCGGCATCGCGATAGGTTAGATCAGGTGAACGCCATGGGCGTTCGATCGGTTTTGCTTCGGCCTCTCGACTGTCAAGAGAGACGGTATATAACTGATCGGCCGTGTGTTTGAGCGGTATTTTTGAGGTTTGATAGCTCATGGTGGTCATTGTGGTCAGTAAGGCGAGCCCAATAGCAATGGCTGCGATGGTAAGCAATGTCAGACCAACTCGATGTTTCAGGTTGATAGCCGCTAATTTAAAATTATAAGAAAACATACGCGCCTCCAAAATTATATTGCAGCCGAAGTTTCGACCTGATCGGCGAGCTGAGTAGTCACAGGCGCATCCGTTGCATTAACTTGGCCATCGAATATCTGAATTTCGCGATGGGCTCTTTTCGCCAGAATTGGGTCGTGCGTTACCATAATAATGGTGGTACCCGTGGCATTTATACTCTCGAGTAACTCCATGATTTGTCGCGCCATCAATGAATCCAGGTTTCCGGTTGGTTCATCAGCCAGTATCAGACCGGGCTTACCGGCAATCGCTCTGGCAATCGCGACGCGCTGTTGTTGACCACCTGATAACTGCGTTGGGCGATGTTTGGCCCGAGACAGTAAACCAACGGTTTCAAGTGCAGAATGAATGCGCTCTTTTCGGTCGGCACGGCTGAGTCCACGGTAACGTAAAGGCACGTCGACATTATCGTACACCGAGAGATCGGGTATTAGGTTGAAGCTTTGAAAAATAAAGCCAATTTTTTCGTTTCTGATTTCAGACAGCTGATTGTCGTTTAAATTTGAGACGTCTTTGCCGTCTAACAAATAGGTTCCAGAATTAAATTTTTCGAGTAATCCAGACAAGTTCAGAAAAGTCGTTTTTCCTGAGCCAGAAGGTCCAGTTATAGAAACGAACTCACCTTTTTTAATGTGAAGGTTAACCTCTCTAAGAGCGTGTGTTTCGATTAGATCGGTCTTAAACACTTTACTGACATTGGTCATTTTTAACATGGTTATCTCCGCGAGTTTTTATTCTGTGAGGTAAATTTGTTGGTGCTCAATGTATTGCTCAATACTTGACGTTATGATGGTGTCGCCTTCTTGGAGGCCATTGGATACTTCCACTTCGTTGATACTTCGTACGCCGATGGTTATCGGGTGTTTTTGAGCCACTGTGCCATTAACAACAAAAGCGATGCGTCCTCCTCCCGTTTCGACGAAAGAACCGCGAGCAACTTTCAACACGTCTTTTTTCGACTCGATCATGATCCGGGATGAAACTCGCTGGTTTTGACGCAATCCTTCCGGAACCCGATCTTTAAAACGAATAATGCCATTGACCTGTCCATTAATGACTTCGGGAGAAATAGCACTGAGGAAGCCTGCGTAATTTTCGGCGTTGTACTGAACTTGCGCGGGTAAGTTAACCACCAGGTCATCGGCGTAACTTTCTGGAATGGTAACTTCAACTTCAAACGCAGTAAGGTCGACAACCGACAACAGTTCACTGTTTTGATTGACTGAATCTTTCTCACGTATAAACACATTACCGATCATTCCTTCAATCGGTGATTTAATGGTCAACTCGCGAACTTGTCGCTCAAGGTTTTCAACCACATACTTTTGTCGATCCAACTGAAGCTTCATCGATTTTAGTTCGAACTCATAGTTTTCTTTTTGCAACTCAGCTTTTTCGATAGCGTGCTTGTGTTGCAACATGTTCTTCTTGAGCTCTGCAATGTGCTGTTCGTACTCTACCTGGCTGATGACATCGATTTTGATATTGGTATCGGCGCGCTGTTTATTCTTCTCGGACAGTTCTAAATCGACAATAGCAAGCTCGATTTTTTGTTGGTTGTCGAGCAGAGCCGATTTAATTTGAATTTCTTGTCTTTGATAGTTCAGTTGTAACTCTTCCAAATGGGCTTTTTGTTGCGCAAATTGGCTTTCCAGTTCAGGGCTTGCAATGGTGGCTAATACATCACCTTTTGATACGGTGTCCCCGGCTTTTATGGACAACGAGACGGTGCCGCTTGTCGGTGCATAAAGTGTGGGACTGATGGCCGCAATTATTTTGCCCTGAACCGCCACTTCTCGAGTTAAATCTCCTCGGGTGACAACGGCCAGCTGTAACTGACGTTTGGAGACGGTTGCATCTGACTGAAACAGTGCTTTCAATCCGGGAAACAAAAAGACGACAAGGGCGATAAGCAGCCCGAAAACGATCAGCCAGATAGCAGCTGTTTTTGCTCGCTTGCTTCGCGGTTGCAATACTTTATCTTGTCCCGAAGTGTCTTTTATTGGCGAGAAGCTACTCATCCGATGGTCTCTGCGTTTGTTTTCCTGAATTAAACTTAACAAAGCAAGTGCCATGCCATACGCTATCTTATTGAAATATATGGGGTTAGTGTCTTTCAGTGGGTGTCCGGTCAGCTGTTTGGGTGTTCGGTTAGGTATAAAGAGCACACACCGAACAAGCCAAATCTGAATCGTTGGAGGTTGCAGGGAAGGTTACAGCTGAAGCTTCTCGACGGTGGAGTAAGACTGGTATACTTTGGTGTCGAACATGTCGAGTAGCTGGCCAGATGATCAGAAATCAAAATCAATCGAAAATTGAGCGTTCAAACGATAACAAGGGAAAGTTGTATCAATTGCGTCGTTTGCTGGTGTTTCAGTTAAAATTGGGGTTTGATGCCTTGCGCGATATCTTATTGAGCCCCTTGTCGATAATTCTCACCCTGATTGATCTGATTGAAGGAAAGACGGGCAAAGATAGCCACTTTGAAAAGCTGCTGCAATTTGGCAGAAAAACCGAGCGTCGGATCAATCTCTTTAATCAGCACGATAAGGACAGAAGTCGAGTTAGAACGGTCGACACTGTCGTGGAGCAAATTGAAGACATCATTGTAAAGGAATATCGAGAAGGCGAGCTCTCAGCCAAAGCCCGATCGGCCCTGGAAAAGTCGGTCAGTAATATCCGAAAATCGGCGGTTAAGAAAAAAGAGGGTCCTTCCTCTCTTTAAATGAATTAAGAACGTTTGCGACGGAAGGCGATGAGTAATACCAGTAATCCTAACCCAAAAGAACCGGTATCGTATTCTTCTTCAGTGTTCACTTCGTCGATTAATGTATTTTCAATGGGATTCAGGCTTGCTGCTGTATCCGGGGCACTGTCAACGACCACGATCGATTGAACAATTACAAAATTGTCTTGTTGCGGAGTGACGCCTTCAGAAAAATCGTCACTTGAATAGTTATTTAAGGGGAGTTGAGAAATCGTTCCACCAAAATTAAACACGTTCAATGCGGCAACTGCGTCAACGACGGTCATGCCATCATCAATGACTTGACCAAATACCGTAAAACCTTCGTTCTGAGTGTCTAAGTTGGCACTACTTGTGGCACCGCTGTTATCTTCAAGATTAAAAAACCATTGGCTCGTTGCACTGTTCGGGTCGGCATTTTTGGCCATTGCTATGGTTCCACGGACATTCGAAAAGACGGGTTCATTCGTCACGGGAGGGAATGTCTCTATCAACTGGATTGGTAATTGGTCGCCCTGCGGCTCCAGAATTTCGAAACCGCCCCCTTGAATGACGAATCCGGGGGCCGAACGATGGATAATGGTATTGGTATAAGCCCCTGTGTTGACGTATTCAAGAAAATTCGCGACGGTCGCAGGCGTATCTTCGTCAAACAGGTTTACCCGAAAGTTACCTTGATTGGTCTGAAACTCAACGATCGTTGCATGAGCCAAACCCGAAATGAGTAATAAAGAAGTAATTGCTTTTTTCAACATAGCTTTTAACAGGTAAATAGTAAGTAAATGAGAGCAGCAGACTAAGTGAATTCACATTTATAAGCAAGAACCAAATCAATTCGCGGTTATTCTGCTGCATCGACCATGGTATAGAGCTTTGTACCGTTTAATTAGTTCAAAAATCATTCATAAAATCCTTAACGAATCATATTTTGAGCTATAATTATCGGTCCGAGAGGTAGGAAACAACTTATTTGTAAAAAGTTTCAATAAAGCCTTGCGATCCAATAAATCATCTATATAATGCGCATCCACTTCGGGGGATAACGCAAATTACTCGAAGCAAAGGCAGTAAAATAAAATCGCTAACTGATTGAATTTATAAGGTTTGTTATTCGGTTTTTTGCCTTTTGAGTTAAAACCTTTTCAAATTGAGAATTATCGAAGTTTTTTGAAAAGAAAGTATTGACTCGCTAAATAACGGGTGTATAATTCGCGCCCCAACGTTGAGAAAGCAACGTTAGCTGATTAGGCAGGTTCCTGATTAGCAGTTCTTTAAAAATTTAGATGAAGTAATCTGTGTGGGCACTCAGAGCGATAAAGTCAATAACGACATTATCGATTGAGTGACCCGAACTAAAGATTCATTTTGAACTTTGATTCGCGAAACCAATCGAGCCAAGATTAGCGTCCTTAAGACGCAAACATGTTTAAACTGAAGAGTTTGATCATGGCTCAGATTGAACGCTGGCGGCAGGCCTAACACATGCAAGTCGAACGGTAACAGCAAGAGCTTGCTCTTGGCTGACGAGTGGCGGACGGGTGAGTAACGCGTAGGAATCTACCATTCAGTGGGGGATAGCCCGGAGAAATCCGGATTAATACCGCATACGCTCTACGGAGGAAAAGGGGCCTCTTCTTGAAAGCTCCTGCTGATTGATGAGCCTGCGTTGGATTAGCTAGTTGGTGAGGTAAGAGCTCACCAAGGCGACGATCTATAGCTGGTCTGAGAGGATGATCAGCCACACTGGGACTGAGACACGGCCCAGACTCCTACGGGAGGCAGCAGTGGGGAATATTGGACAATGGGCGCAAGCCTGATCCAGCCATGCCGCGTG
>JBPEWV010000191.1:0-27674 GCA_052032335.1 Pleionea sp.
CTCGATGCTTACGACAATACCTTTGCCATTATTCCACACAAAGTGAATTACATTTTACCCTTCACCTACCAGGACAATCCCAACGAAGCGCCGTTTCAAGATTCCAATCGCTCACTGATGAATTCAGAAGTAAAGTTTCAGGTTAGCTTTAAGGTGCCGGTCACCCGAAGCACTTTGTTTGACGAAAACGGTTATCTATTTTTTGGCTACACTTCACGCTCGGTGTGGCAAGCCTACAATACCGATGAATCGAGCCCATTTAGAGACACCAATCATGAACCCGAAATCATGATGATGTTTACCACCGAACAGGAATTTCTCAATACCCGAATTCCATTAGTAACCTTCGGCTTTTCGCACCAAAGTAATGGACAACCGGGTAACTTGTCGCGCAGTTGGAATCGTCTTTACGTCGACTTTTTACTGGAGTACGAAAACTTTTACGTCAGCTTTAAACCCTGGTGGCGAATTCCAGAACGTGCGAAAGAAGATATTTTTGATGTTAAAGGCGACGATAATCCAGATATCGACGACTATTACGGTTATTTCGAATTAAGAGCGTTTCGAAAAATAAATGACAATGAACTCTCCGTCATGTTACGAAACAATCTGCGGTCGAATAACAAGGGCGCAATCGAAATCGGCTACAGCTACCCCCTCTCTCCAAAAGTTAAAGCCTACGCCCAGATATTTCATGGGCACGGCGAAACCTTACTCGATTACAACCATAAAAATACTCGCGTTGGAATCGGTATCATGTTGAATAACTGGTTGTAAGCACTACCACCGGGCCCAGCTCATGGGCCCGACAAACCAGTGCTGCTCGACTTTATGCAACGGAACCGAGATCAAACGGCGCTCGCCATTATTGAATTCGACTTTGACCCGCACCCTGGCACGATTGCCATTAACCGAATGTTCGGTCGCAGCGATTAAGGAAATATCGCCACGAAACTTTCGGGTGTTACTTTTTGCCGTCGAATTATTCTCAGTAAATCGCTGATAATCGGCCGTTGCCTGATGATTCTTTTCTTCGACCAGCTGCTTAAACCGCGGCAGGTTGGCAAAGTAAACCGCCTCGACGTACTCTTCTGCAACCGCTTGGGGATCGGTCTGATCGACCCCACAGGCCAATAGACAACTACTGATAATAATCGCAACAACAATTCGAAACACAGAGACTCTCAGGCTTGACGTATGGAATGGGAATGCCTGTTAAGTATAAGAGTCTCCATAAATATCTCAAATAAAAGTCTTGAATTCGCTAACCACCGCGCAAATCGGTGTCTTACATTGGCGTTTGAGCTAAATTGAAGCAACTACAGTTTGCCATCGGGTGACCCGTTGACTTTTGGTTGTCTCAACCACCCATTAAGACGACGCAACGAATTGCGTTCTCAAGGCAAACTCTCGACACATTTTTCGCATTGAAATTCGCGCCTGATTCGTCAATCATGAGTCTCAAAGTCAGAACCAAATAACCCTTTAAGCAGAAACCACTCGTTACCCCAGTAAACAACCAGCAGGACAACGAATGAACAAACTATTCATTATTATCGGCTTGATGAGTTTCGCATTACACGCCGCAGAGCGCGATGCGAAAGACAAAGAAAAATTGATTTATATTATGCCCGAAGATCGTGGCTTTGAACTGGTCGAACAGTGCACCCGTAGCGTCTATTATCCCGACTCGTTCTGGCGAGTTACCCGAGCACAGATCGACGCCATTGAAAAGCGATTGCGCCAACGCATTGAGCAGTTGGAGCAACAAAAAGATGTTTTTTCACCGGGCGAACTGAATCAATACAAGCGTCAATACATTGGGTTTGAATTGGACGGTCAAACCTATTTTTACGGTAATTATTTCCCCAAAGACGCCGATCTGGAGGTCGATCCGATTCGCCGAGGTGTGGTGACCTGTCGAGGCGATCAACGGTACTGGGGTATGTTATTCAACATCGAAACCTTCAAATTTGAAGCCATCGAGCGCAACGATAAAATGGTCAAACCGCCCGGCGCCTTTGATCCGACGCGTACGCCTCCGCCCGAACCGGCCCGATAATCCACCGGCAGCTTAGGCTGCCGCTGTGTTTCGCAATCGACTGATAAACGACCGCCCCATCTGAAAAGCGATAATACCGGCCAGAAGAAACGCGAGTCCAACTTCCAGCCAATGAAACCCATGTTCCATTTCGGCGACACGCTTGATAGCACCTTGCCACTGAAAGGTTTGCAACAGGTAATCGGTTAGAAACCCAAAGCCCAGCGCACACACGATCACGCCCATCAAATAAGCCACCAGTGGTTGTTGCCCCAGTTCTTTGCGAATGATCCCCAGCGTACCAATATTGGTCGCCGGCCCTGCCAGCATAAAGACCAGCACCGCGCCGGGCGATACACCCGCAGCCAGAAAACCCGCAGCAATCGGGGTCGACGCAGAAGCACAAATGTACATGGGCACGCCAATTACCGCCATCAGCAACATCGCCAACCAACCTTGCCCCCATTGCGCCAACCAGTCGACGGGAACAAAGGTTTGAATTGCCGCGGCGATCAATATACCGAACAGTAACCAGCCACTGATGTCGACTAAAAGCTGCCCGAAGGCGTACCCCAGCCCCTGTTGTATCTCGTGCAGTTTCGATTGTTTCGCCACAGAGCTTGTGCTGCTACAACAGGTGGGTTCAGCGGCTTTTTTCGAACAACATTCGCTGTTTGAATGAGTCGGCAAATTATCAGCATCCGCGGCTTCCTGCCGGACCAGTAGACCGGCCACTATCGCGCTGACCACTGCGGCAACCGGGCGGATTATCGCCATAAATGGCCCCAGTAACGCATAAGACAAAGTAATTGAATCGGGTCCCGTTTCTGGCGTTGCGACCAGAAATGACACGGTTGAACCTTTGGAGGCGCCAGAGCGTCTTAGACCGAGTGCCGCAGGCACCACGCCGCAACTGCACAGCGGTAAAGGTGCGCCAATTAAAGCGGCTTTAACTATATTTGCCTTGCTATCTGCCCCCAATTGACGGTTCATCCACTGCGATGGGATCAGGGCTTTCATTAACCCTGCAATCAACAAACCCAAAATTAACCAGGAGGCCGATTCCAACCAAATATTGGACAAATTGTGCCAGAACTCAAGAATCATTACGCCTTCACTCCTGTCAAACTGTCGAGCGCCTGTAAAATGGTGCATTGCTCAGCCGACTCGTCACCACCGCAGCAGTTGTTGTGCAACTGCTTCAGCGCCTGGCGAATTCTGGTTAATTCAGCAATTCGTTGGTCGATTTCAGTTAATTTCTGCTGGGTCACCGCTTTGACGTCTTCGCACGACTTTTCATCTTTGTACAAACGCAGCGACAGTAATTCTTTGACCCCATCGAGGCTAAAACCCACCTGTTTGGCGTGTTTGATAAAGCGTAAGCGTAAAATGTCGTCGTCTGTGTACAATCGATAGCCAGATTGTGAGCGCTCACTTGGGCAGGCAACCCCCGACTTGTCGTAAAATCGCAAGGTATCGATGGAAAAACCGCTGAGCAATGCCGCCTGTTTGATTTTAAACATATTGGCTTCTGATGTTATTTCAAGATAGGTCCATTATAAACCCTGGAGTTAACTCCAGAGTCAAGGCTTACGAAAAAAGCAGTCTGTATGCCTTTTACGCCGCCAGCTTGTGCAAAGGAAAACGGATCAGGGCGCTCACCAGTCGTTGCTGAAGGTCAAACAGCTGCGGCAAGCTTTCCGGATGCAAATAACGGCAATAAATGTCGAGATTTTCATGAGCAACAAAGTCAAGTTCGATGGGGTGTTCTACAATGGATTGCACATTGGCCGGTACGATCAGGTGTTGGTTGGCGTAATGAATAATTCCCGCCTGAACTTTAGACTCTAGCGTCAATTCGGTGTCCAGCAACGATTGTTGAACATCGTGCATCGCCGATCGTTCATTTTCCGGAATTTGCTCCCAAAACTGCTTGCGAAAATTACGAAACGCCTGCACCCGTTCATCGGCGATGGTGATGGCGTCCAGAATATTTTCCAGTTGTTTGGTCTGAATCACTTTTTGCGCGTGAACAGAATACCACAGCAAAAACAGCGTTAAATTCACGTTCAGACCGTATTCATTCTGTAGCGCCAGACAGGCACCCTCAACCCCCTTCTGTTGATAAAATTCACAACTGAATTGCCAAAACAACTGTTTGTCAAAAACGGGCGGTTGATTCTCTGTCATTCAATAAAACCTCTCTATCACTAACTATAGCAGAACTGCGTTAAACCAATGTGACAATAGGATTTGCATTGCCGCAGTACCGAAACTATACCGCTACTGTTTAGCATGCGACAGTCCGATTACCCCTTAAGTTCGACAAACACTGTTTTTATCGGGCATTGCGTTATCACACATTGCTGACAGCAACAACATGGTATTTTTCTTAGGCATTCGATATCTTTAATGCACATCATTCAACTGACGGAGAATTCATTTTGAGCAGCTGGAAATTTTGGGTTGATCGTGGCGGCACCTTTACCGACATTTTAGCCATTACACCGGATCAAAAATTGCGCTCAATAAAATGTTTGTCCGAAGATCCGGATCACTATCAGGACGCCGTTGTTTATGGTATCGAGCAATGTTTAAAAAATGAAGCCGACGCCACCATCGAACAAGTGAAGATGGGAACAACCGTCGCCACTAACGCACTGCTCGAACGTCGCGGTGAACCGACCCTTTTTGTGGTGACTCATGGGTTTGCTGACTTGTTACAAATTCGCAGCCAGCATCGAGATCATTTATTCAAACAAAACATAGAAAAGCCATCGCCACTGTACCATTCGGTGATCAGCGCCGATGAACGCATCGATGCCAAAGGGACGGTCGTAAAAGCACTGAACGCAGAGTCATTAAAACAAGACTTGCAGCAGGCTTACGACCAGGGCCTGCGTTCCGTCGCTATTGCTCTGATGCACGCTTGTACCAATCCGCAACACGAGCTGGCGATTAAAAGTTTGGCAGAAAACATCGGATTTCAACACATTTCACTGTCCCACCAGATCAGCCCTTTCCCGAAAATTTTACCCCGCGCAGAGACAACGGTCGCCGACGCTTACTTATCGCCGGTGCTCAATCGCTACTTATCGCAACTGCAGGACAAGCTGGGCAACACTCCGATGCTGTTTATGCAAAGCAATGGCGATTTAACCGAAGCCGAAGAGTTTCGCGGAAAAGACGCCGTATTGTCGGGCCCGGCCGGTGGCATTGTGGCGATGGCGCGCACAGCGGCCAAAGCCGGATTCGACAAGGTGGTTGGTTTTGACATGGGCGGTACGTCGACGGATGTGTCCTTGTTCACTGGCGATTTTGATTTATCACAAGACAACGAAATTGCCGGCATCAACTTGCGCGTGCCCATGCTGGCAGTTCATACGGTGGCGGCTGGTGGTGGCTCCAAACTCTGGTTTGACGGTCAGCGATTTCGGGTCGGCCCGGAGTCCAGCGGCGCCTACCCGGGGCCAGTGAGTTATGGCAAAAACGGGCACCTTGCGGTCACCGACATTAATGTGTTGTGCGGAAAAATACGGGCGGAATATTTTCCCGAAGTGTTTGGCGAAGACGGCGAACAACCGGTTAATTTACGCACCTGCCAACAGGCTTTCGACAAACTGACCGACACCGTCAATCGCACTTTGAATTTAAGCCATACGCCTTACAGTTTGGCGTCTGACTTTTTAAAGATTGCCATCAACAGCATGGCTAACGCCATCAAAACGATTTCAACACAAAAAGGCATCGAGTTGGACGAGTTTGCGATTAACTCTTTTGGTGGTGCCGGTGGACAACACGCCTGTCTGGTGGCCGAAGAGCTGGGCATTCAGCGGGTATTCGTGCACGCCCATTCCAGTTTGTTATCGGCTTACGGCATGGGCTGCAGTTTTATCGGCAAAGAAAAAGAACAGTTTTTCGGTCAGCCGCTTAACACAGACCTGGTTGAAACAGTAAAACAACGGGCACAACCCATTATCGAATCGCAGGAAAAGGAATTGGGTCAACAAGGTAAGAGCGTTAACTCGACAGTCACCCTTTATTTGCACTACGCCAACTCGGAACAGAACATTGCACTGTCACTGGACACGGCCGACAACCTGAAACACGCCTTTGAGCAGCGGCATCAGCATCAGTTTGGATTCATCAATCGTGACAGCGACATAATGCTCAAACAAATGGTGGTTAAGACGGTGTTGGAGCAACCCTTGTTTGAAGAGCCCGCTCAGGCAATCGAGACCGTAACATCACAGCAACACGATGTCTGGTTTAATGATCGTTGGCTCAGCACCGAATTTATTCCGATGAAATCGATTGAGGTTGGCAAGGTGATTCAGGGCCCCGCGGTATTGTTCGACAAGAACACCACCTTGGTGGTCGAACCCAACTGGGCAGTAGAAAAAATCAAAGGCAATCATTTTGTCCTGACGCAGCAAAACAGCGCGCAAAAGATCGCCAAAAATGATACCCAGCTCGATCCCACCCGACTGGAAATATTCAACAATCTGTTTATGCACATCGCCGAACAAATGGGCGCGGTATTGCAACAGACCGCACACTCGGTGAATATCAAAGAACGCCTCGACTTTTCTTGTGCGGTGTTCAACCAGCAAGGCGATTTAATCGCCAACGCGCCACATATGCCGGTGCATCTCGGCTCCATGAGTGACAGCGTTCGCCACATCATTAAAAACAACCCTCAAGTGAAACCAGGCGACTGTTTCATGTTGAATTCGCCTTACCATGGCGGAACTCATTTGCCCGACATTACGGTGGTTTCTCCGGTGTTTGTTGAAGACACGCTCAGCTACTGGGTGGCGTCACGCGGTCACCACGCCGACATAGGTGGAACCACGCCAGGCTCAATGCCAGCGTCCAGCCAATCAATTACTGAAGAAGGCGTGGTCATCGATAACTTTAAACTGGTGTCCGAAGGCCAGTTACAAACCCGAGCGTTGGAGCAGTTACTGCTGGATCATACCCACCCGGTTCGCAATTTTTCCCAGACACTGGCCGATCTGAAAGCGCAAATCGCCGCCAATCAGCGCGGCAGTCAAGAATTGATCAAAGCTGCCGAACAGTATGGCAACCTGACGGTCATGCGTTACATGGATTATGTTCAGGACAATGCCGAAGAGGCGATTAAAAAGGCCATTCAATCCTTGTCGCCGGGCGAGTTTGAATACGCCATGGATTCTGACGCAAGCATCAAAGTGCGTATTACCAAACCCAGCGACACAACCATGGTTTTTGATTTCGCTGGCACCAGTGAACAACAGTCGAATAATTTTAACGCGCCGTTATCGGTGACCCGGGCAGCCGCCCTGTATGTGTTACGCAGCCTGGTCGAAGACGACATTCCGCTCAACGAAGGCTGTTTGCGTCCGGTGACTTTAAAAGTTCCTAACGGGTGCATGTTGAATCCGCAATACCCTGCCGCGGTGGTGGCCGGAAACGTCGAAACGTCCCAATTTGTCACCGACGCCATTTTCGGCGCATTGCAATTGCAGGCGGCGGCTCAGGGCAGTATGAACAATGTCACTTTTGGCGATCACCAGTTTCAATATTACGAGACCATTGCGGGTGGTTCCGGGGCGGGAAAAAGTTACGCTGGCAGCGACGGCGTACAAACTCATATGACCAACTCCCGCATTACCGATCCGGAAATCGTCGAACAACGCTACCCGGTTATGCTGGAAGAATTTTCCATTCGCCGAAACAGCGGTGGTGCTGGTCGCTACCGGGGAGGTAATGGATTGGTCCGGCGTTTTCGCTTTAATCAACCCATGACCGTCTCGATTTTATCCAACAACCGAAAGTATCAACCCTTTGGCATGGCTGGCGGTGAACCGGGACAATCAGGGATCAACCGACGCATTGATGCCGACGGCAACGAACAGATTTTGCCGTCCTGTTGTGAAGTTGAACTGGCACAACACGATTGCATCGAAATTCAAACGCCCGGTGGTGGAGGCTATGGCAAGGGGCAAAGTTGAGGTAAACTCTCAAACACTTTAATAAGGAACTCCATTATGCAATTCCGACTTCTAACGTTTTTTGCCACCATCTTGTTGTTGGTGGCGTGTGGCTCCAAAGGTCCGGTTGAGGATCAAGGTCCATTGATTAACAACAACTTGAAAATCTTTACTTACGGCGACGCGTATAAACCATTGGAGAAAAAGCTACGACTGATTCACGGTCGTGAACTCAGCGCGTCCATCGCGCAACAAAATTTGTTTGCGTCATCAGAGTTCGTCGGCGATGGTCGAGACATTTCCGGCTACAACACCACTTTGCGTGTTACCTTTTTGTACGCGCAACAAGGTCAAAATGAATGGCCACTCGAAATCAAAGCGCATTACATTTTAGAAAATGACGGAACCACCTTATTCAATGATGTCTATCAGGTTACGGCAACCCAATACAATACGCCAAAGTTGTGTGCCGGGTGTAGCGCCGAGCAAGCCGCATTAAAAATGTTGCAGCAAAAAGTTTTGCCCGAATTAAAAACCGCGCTTCAATAAAAAGCTCGCACGGCCATTCAATTCAGAGTGGTCGTTTTTCTTCAGTCAAGTTGTCTAGCCCAACGCCTGTGGCCAACTTTCAAATCGCAATGAGCTTCGACGGGGCAAATCGCACGATCACTTTGTGCTCTTCTAAAAGAACAACTCTCATCCGTATCCCATAAAACAATATTTCCGACTGTCATAAAATGTTCACAACATTATGATCGGCGATGCAAATTCTGATGATAATTTGCTCAAAAATTTAAATTTGAGTTATGCGCATTGAGATAGCGAAAAACAAAATACGGAACTACGACTCAATATCTCAGTTTAATGTGAATATTCACATCAAAATCTTCAATTTTATCCCAATTTCCGTTTGAGACATTCCTGTTTAATTTCTATGCTACAGACTGCGTCTTTGGTGCACCTAGATGCTTTAAATCGCATGTGACGTTTGAATAAATGTTTTATTCAAACCGTCGTAGTCATGGCAGTAAGAAACCATCGCGATTGAAGTTGTATCCGCGATTACTAATATTAAAACTATAAGGATACGTTATGTACATCAAACCTAAGCACGCTCTTAGTGCTATCGCTGTTGGAGTCATGTTCTCCGGTAGTGTTCTTGCCGCAGACAAGCACTTCCTGAATGAACAAAACTCTTATCTTGATGCTCTTTCAAAGTCTGGGGCAGGCATAGTGGCATCAGACCCTGCGAAGTTCGTTGGACTTGGAGAAAACAACACGCTGCAAGTTCGAAAGACCTACCGAGACAGTAACGGTCAAACAACGATTCGCTACACACAAATGTACAAGGGTCTGCCCGTTATCGGTGATGACGTGATCATTACCCGTACTGGCAACGGTACTTTCAAACACGCACACGGTGTTGCAGTCAATGGAATAGCCGACGACTTAAAAAGCGTTACGCCATCCATTTCAAAGAAAGACGCTGTTCGTGTTGCCAAACAAGCCAATTTGAATGGTTTTTCCAAGCGCAAAGTTCAATATGAGAATGAAAAATCTCGTTTGGGCGTTTGGTTAGACGCCAACAACAAAGCGCGTCTGGTCTACGAGGTTTCGTTTGTTCAGCACACCGATAAACCGTCTCGACCTCACGTTGTGCTCGACGCAAAAACGGGTGAAATTCTTGACCAGTATGACAACTTGCAATACGCAAATGCAACGGGGCCTGGTGGTAACCAAAAAGTAGGTCGTTACGACTATGGAACTGATTTCGGTCATCTCGATGTTAGCCAGTCAGGCAACACCTGTACCATGAACAACGCCAATGTCAAAACGGTGAACTTGAATCATGGCACCAGTGGCTCTACTGCGTTTAGTTTTACCTGTCCAGAAAATACGGTGAAACAAATTAATGGTGCTTACTCACCACTCAACGACGCACACTTTTTCGGCGGTGTCGTTTTCAACATGTACAGTGACTGGTTGAACACAGCGCCATTAACCTTTCAGTTGACCATGCGCGTGCATTACTCGAACAGCTACGAGAATGCTTTCTGGGACGGCAGCTCCATGACCTTTGGTGATGGCCGTAACACCTTCTACCCACTGGTCAGTCTGGACGTTTCAGCGCACGAAGTGAGCCACGGTTTTACCGAGCAAAACTCTGGCCTGGTGTATCGCAATAAACCAGGTGGATTGAATGAGGCCTTTTCCGATATTGCTGGTGAAGCGGCTGAGTTTTACATGCACGGCAGTAACGACTGGTTGGTCGGTGCCGATATCTTTAAAGGCAATGGTGCCCTGCGTTACATGAACAACCCGCCGCAAGATGGCCGATCGATCGGACATCAAAGCGACTACACCTCGGGCATGGACGTTCACTACAGCTCAGGTGTGTACAACAAGGCGTTTTACCTGTTAGCCACAACCGCCGGTTGGGATACCCGTAAAGCGTTTGAAGTGTACGCGCGTGCCAACATGCAATACTGGACTTCTAACGTAAGCTGGGACCAAGCTGGTGTCGGCGTTCTGGATTCAGCGTGTGACCTGGGTTACGACGTTAATGATGTTAAAGCCTCATTAACGGCGGTTGGCGTAAACTCCAATGTGAGCAATCCAGACTGTTCGACCGATCCGGATCCTGATCCCGATCCAGGCGACAATGTGTTGCAAAATGGTGTGCCAGTAACTGGCTTGTCGGCAACGCAAGGCAACGACGTGGTTTACACCATGGACGTGCCAGCTGGTGCGACAAACATTCAGTTCCAGATCTCTGGTGGCTCAGGTGACGCAGACATGTACGTTAAATTTGGTTCGGCACCTACCGACTCGAGTTACGACTGTCGTCCTTATCGCTGGGGCAATAACGAAACCTGTAGCGGTTCTCAATCGGGCGGTACCTATTACGTTCGTGTTAAAGCCTACAATACTTTTGATGGAGTAACTTTAGTTGGTAGTTACAACGAAGGTGACGATAAGCCACCCATAAACGACTCCATCAGTGGCATCAACTTGAGTCAAGGCCAGTGGTTCTACCACGAGGTCACACTCAATGGCGGCTACGCCGACTTGGAGGTATCAATCACTGGCGGTTCCGGTGACGGAGATCTCTACGTACGTCGTGGTGCCCAACCCACAACCAGCAGCTATGATTGCCGACCCTATCGTTGGGGCAACGAAGAAACTTGCAGTTTCTCTTCGCCAGCCGACGGTACTTATTACATTGGTGTCAGAGGATACTCATCGAGTTCCAACATCACACTGAATGTAACAGCAAATCCATAAGCTCAAAAGCAGAGGGGCGATACGCCCCTCTGCTCTCTTCTAATCAAGCAATTTTCCTCAGGTGAATCACATGAAACAGTTAACATCCCTTCTGATGTTAATTGTCAGCAGCACTTTGGCAATTAACTCTTACAGTAAACAAGCCGAACCTCCCTCAACCGACGATCAACGAGTCTGGATCACGATTGGCAGCGACGTCGCCAGTAAAGCCGCGAACAAAAACAATATTGGCCTCGACTTAACATTTTTACCTGCGGCCATCAGTAAACGCGCTGATGCTCGGGTCGCCAGTCTTCCAGCCAACCAGATTGATAAACTCAGCCATTTTATGCACGAGTCATTTAATCGTTGCGGTGGATTTTTCTTTCACGAATCGAAGCAACAGGCCATTGCCTACGCAAATCAGGCTGTACCCGAAACGTTAACCGTCAGTTATCCGATTGATCATCCGGACGAAGTCAATCAACTTTTGGGCGCCGCGACAAAAACCAATATGACGGCCACGGTCAACGCCCTAAGCAGTTATCATAATCGTTATTACACTCAGCAGTCGGGTGTTGATGCGGTGAACTGGATAAAGCAAAACTGGGAGTCGATCGCACAAGGTCGTTCGGATATTTCGGTCAGTCTGTACAATCACAGCTGGGCGCAACCCTCAATTATCGCGACCATTCAGGGCACCACCAATGCCGATGAAATTGTTGTTATTGGCGGTCACCTCGATTCTATCAATCAATACAATCGCGCTACCGGTCGAGCGCCCGGTATGGACGACAACGCGTCAGGCATCGCGGTACTCACCGAAACCCTACGCGCTATTGTTGACAGTAACTATCAGCCGGCACGTACTATTCAACTGATGGGTTACGCGGCAGAAGAAGTGGGATTACGCGGTTCCAATGCCATCGCCAGCGACTACCAGTCGAGCAACAAAAACGTCGTTGGCGTGGTGCAATTTGATATGACCGCCAATAAAGGCACCGCCAATCGCGACATCGTATTTATGACCGACTACACCAATAGCGGGCAAAATAACTTCATGATGCAAATAATCGACACTTACTTGCCCGATATTGCTTACGGCACCAGCCAGTGCGGTTACGGCTGTTCCGATCATGCGTCCTGGCACAACAAAGGCTTTGCTGCTTCGATGCCGTTTGAGTCGAATATGAGTGATGCCAACAGTCGCATTCACACGGCTAACGACACCACTTTCGACGTTGATCATTCGTACAACTTCCTGCGTTTGTCGGCAGCCTTTGTTGGGGAGTTCGCCAGTGACGGGGGCGATGAGCCACCACCAGACGATACGGTGTTGCAAAATGGCGTGCCCGTGACGGGTCTGGCGGCTTCCCAGGGCAGTGATGTTACTTTCACAATGAACGTTCCGGCTAATGCCACCGATATTTCGTTCAACATTTCTGGTGGCAGTGGCGATGCCGATCTTTACGTAAAGTTTGGTTCGGCACCCACCGATTCGACTTACGATTGCCGACCTTATCGCAATGGTAACAACGAGACCTGCAATGGGTCTGACACTGATGGCACCTATTTCGTGCGTGTCAAAGCCTATCGGACGTTTAGCGGTGTCTCGTTAGTGGGAAGCTACACAGTCAAAGACGATCCACCACTGCCCGATGACAACATCGATGAGACCATCACCGGCATTAATGTCAACCAGTCTTCCTGGTTCTATCATGAAGTTAATGTACCGGCCGGACTGAGCAGTATGGAGGTGTCGATTTCTGGCGGCAGTGGCGATGGCGATCTTTACGTGCGCCGCGGTTCCCGACCCACCACCAGCAGCTACGACTGTCGGCCCTATCGCTGGGGGAATAATGAAACCTGCAGCTTCAATAACCCGGCAGCCGACGTCTGGCACATAGGTATTCGCGGCTATTCGAACAGTTCGAACATCACCTTAACCATCGATGGCACGCCTTAAGCGTTACCTGAAAAAACCAATAGCCCGGCACAAGCCGGGCTTTTTTTTAGGGTTTGATTTTCACAATCGCAAAACTCAGCGGCGACAAAGCAACCGTATCGGAAGATGCGAGTTTAATGTAGGCGTCACTTTGAAAAACCAGTCCCTCAGATTTTACTAACGCTTGGTGTTTAAAAGTTTGTTTTGTTGTGGCGGTGTTAAAAACAACCAACAGTTTTTCATCGTTCAATTGACGCAGCATTGCAAAAACGCCCGGTTTCGCTTCTGCGTGCAACACGGATTGTTCACCTTTTCTCAAAGCTTCGAATCGTTGATAAATCGCAGCGTAGGATCGAAACGATTGATACAAAGGATGTTCGGTATCGAAATTTTCTTCGGCAGTAGTTGCGTCGGTGCCGATTAAATTATTGTCGTTATAGCTGGGGGTTTTCGACGGCATCATATCTTCTCGCGCACCACGATCACCACCATCACCGGTAAATCCCTGTTCGTCACCGTAATAAATGACCGGAATGCCTCGGGCAAAAAACATGAGTGCGTTGGCCAATTGCATGCGTTTTAGTTTTTCATCATCACTCATAGTCGGATCGTATTGCTCCAGCGCATGACCCAGTCGTCCCACATCATGATTGCTGACAAAATTCATTAAAAGCGACGCATCGCTGTTGTCATCCAAATACAAAGAGTCATGACTGAATAAATCGGCAAGATTGTCGGTTCCTTTTTGTGCAACAATCACATCACGAGTTCGAAACTGAAACGCAAAATCCAACACCGAAGGCATGTCGCCGACGGTGGTGTAATAGCTCAGCAGTTTGGGATCGCCCGAGTAAACTTCACCAAAAACGAAAAAGTTTTCAATACCGATCGATTGCGCATGTTGCGTGATGGCGGGTGTGAACTGCTGCCAAAATTCAATATTCACATGTTTCACCGTATCGATTCGAAATCCATCCGGTTTAAATTCAGAAATCAGATTATTAAAAATCTCGATCATTCCGCGAACCACTTCTGGATTGTCGGTATCGATGTCATCCAGACCAGCAAAATCGCCATAAACCGAATTTTCACCGGTCCAGGTGGTATCACCCTGATTGTGATAATACTTCGGATCGTTTAACCACTCGGGAACCTTCAGTTTTTCACTGCCTTCAGGAAGAAACGGTGTGTACCCGTCACCGTCGGCCACCTGTTGCAAACTGCGGTACTCGCACAAAGGCCCTTCGGTACTGAACATTGGCTTACCCGGTGTGTGACACTCTTGGTATTTGATTACATCGGCGGTGTGGTTGGTAATAATGTCGAAAAACACTTTGATATTTTTTTCGTGGGCAACACGAATAAATTCTTTTAGTTCCTGATTGCTGCCCAGATGCGGATCAATTTCCGTAAAATCGAGCGGCCAATAACCGTGATAACCGGCCGAGTCACCCTGCACCGCCTGGTTGCGCAAAATGGGTGTTAACCAGATGGCGGTGATGCCCATGCCTTTCAAATAATCGAGTCGATTGATTAAACCGCGCAAATCGCCACCGTGATAATGGCCAGTGCTGGTGGGATCAAAGCCACCTGCCGAGGCGGCGATGATTTTTGAGCCAAGATCATTGTCAGGATCGCCATTATCAAATCGATCGGGCAGCACAAAATACACCACCTCATCTCGGATATCGCGCACCCGGTAATCGGATAACGCAGAAGTCAACGCGCTTTTTTCCTGCGCCGATTTGACCTTGGTTTTGGGTTGTACCTGAGACTCGGTTGTCGATTGTGTGCAAGCCACAATTAACTGAGTCACCATGATCCAAACACCCAACCTGAAAAATCGTTTTGCTCCGCTGCCAGAATTCTTCATCGCCATGTTCTTCTATACTGTTTTTATTACCGAGCCGTAAAAAATACACGGCCGAAATAAATTGGCAACCAAAAACCATCGATTCTGCCATTGACTACGTATGCATAACCCATAAGATGAAACAACAACCCGTTTTTACAGGATTACAATGAATTTAAACGACGCACAATTATTGAAAACGCAATCGTACGTCGACGGCAACTGGACGCCCTGCGATAAATCGTATGGCGTCTTCAATCCCGCCGACGACTCGGAAGTCGCCAGGGTCAACGACGACTCAAAACAGCTGGTCGAACACGCCGTCGCCGCAGCGAAAGCGGCACAAGTCGACTGGGCTCGAAAAACCGCCAGCGAAAAATCCGACTTGCTGATGGCCTGGTACAATTTGATGATGCAGCACCAGAACGATCTGGCCACCATTATGACCTATGAACAGGGCAAAACCCTGACCGAGGCCAAAGGTGAAATTGTCTACGGTGCCAAATTCATTCAATGGTACGCCGAAGAAGCCAAACGCATTCGTGGTGAAACCCTACCCACACCGTCAAACGATCGGCGGATCGCCGTCATTAAACAACCCATTGGTGTGGTGGGTATGATCACCCCCTGGAACTTTCCCAGTTCAATGATTACGCGGAAAGCCGCGCCTGCGCTTGCCGCTGGCTGCACGGTGGTTGCGCGCCCCGCCAGCGAAACCCCGTTGTCGGCACTGGCGCTGGCCGAACTGGCGCACCGCGCGGGCATTCCCAAGGGTGTGTTGAATATTGTTGTCGGAACCGATTCCCGGGGCATGGGGGAGGTGCTGACCCAGCATCCAGACATCCGTAAATTTTCCTTTACCGGCTCCACCGCGGTGGGCAAAAAACTGCTGGAGCAATGCGCCTCGACGGTTAAGAAAGTGTCACTCGAATTGGGCGGCAATGCGCCCTTTATCGTGTTTGACGATGCCAACCTCGACGACGCCATCGATGGTGCCATCGCCTCCAAATACCGCAACAGCGGGCAAACCTGCGTCTGTGCCAATCGAATATTGGTGCAGTCGTCGATCTACGATGAATTCAGCGAACGTCTGACGCGAAAAGTCAGCGAGCTCAAGGTTGGTAGCGGATTGGATGTCGACACGCAAATCGGACCCATGATCAATCGTCATGCGCTGAACGACGTTCATAAACTGGTACAAGACAGTGTGCAGCAAGGCGCCGAAATCCTGACCGGTGGTAAAGAGTTTCAAGCAGACTCCAACTTCTATCAACCGACACTGATAAAACACGTCACGCCCGAGATGCCGCTAGCACAAAACGAAATATTTGGACCCGTGGCACCGCTGATTAAATTCGACGACGAACAAGACGCCATTGCCATTGCCAACGACACCCCTTACGGCTTGGCCGCTTATTTTTATTCCCGCGACATCGGTCGCTGCTACCGGGTGATGGAACAACTGGAATACGGAATGGTGGGCATTAATGCAGGCGTCATCTCCAATCCCATGGCTCCGTTTGGTGGCGTCAAAGAATCGGGTATTGGCCGAGAAGGATCGCACCAAGGCATCGATGAATACCTGGAAATTAAATACGCCTGTTTCGGCAATATTGAATAAACTATTGGGTGTCGATGGGTGCATCAAGCCGGTTGCGACAACCCTCGCCGATGCACCCAATTTTTCAGCGATTTTTAACCTTCGCATCAGCAACATTCGTGGCGAAATGTTTGATTTGTTCTAAAGTGTAACTAGGTATCATGAATGTGTTAACAGGTAGTACACCATGGGACATCTCAAATTTGTAATTTCTTTGTTGTTTTTTGTTTCTTTGATCGGGTGTGGTGGTAGCAGCAGTAGTGGTTCATCGTCGGATGACGAACCCGTTCTGGGCAGTTTGAGCATTACGGTGACCGGCTTACCCTCAGAAACCGACGCCGACGTCACGGTTACCGGCCCCAACAGCTTCAGTCAAAACGTTACCGCAACAACCACCTTATCCAATCTGACTGCGGGTAACTACACCATATCCGCCAATGATCTGGCGCTGCAATCCGAGAATTATCTGGCGACACCCGCCAGTCAAACGGTCATGGTGAGTGGCGGTGCAACAGCCTCTGCAAGCATTGCTTACGGTCTGGCAGTACGCGCCGAAAACAGCTTCCCCATCGGTTTAGCGGTCGCTTCGCCCACCGATACCGTACCCAATGGTGGTCGTCCCCTGTCCATGTTGGCTCCAGCGGCCATGAACTGGACCACCGCCTACGCCGATGCGGTGCAACGCATTAACGATTTATTGAATGGCACTACGCCGGTCAACGACGCTTTTACGCCGGAGCTATTTTTTAATACTGGGGTGAATGCCCAATGTTACGGTCCATCACTGAGATACGAAGACCATCCCGACGCGGCAACACCGAATTCCGGAGAACTGCCCGGCGGTGATCTGATGATCTGGCTCGAAACCGATACCAATACCGGTCACACTTGTTCCGCGGCGCAATTAAACGCACGGCTAAACGGGGTAAAAAACCAGTCGTTTGCCGCCTTGATGGGACTCGCCTCCACGGTCATCGTCGCCATCGATAACGGCTACAGCGAGCCTGCCGTTGGCGAAAGTCTCGATTTGACCAGTGAAATGAACGATCTGTCGATTACTGGAGTGAACTTTTCCAGCGTTACCATAGAACGTGTGGCGACCGACGAGTGGCAATACACCCAAAGTTACAGCTTTGACTATCAAGGCACGGCGCGCGATATTACCGTCAGCATGAGTCACACCAGCGGCGAAACTGAGTACGATTACAGCGGGCTGATGCAATTCACTCTCAATGGCGACAACAGCATTTTTGGTGGTGGCAACTGTTCTGACTCGGCGCGTACACTCAACGGTTCATTGGCTTACGACCGCAGTAGTGAAACCGAATTGAGCGTGCAATCGCGAGTCGCAATATTTTGCGGCGCCGATGCATCAGGCTTTAACACAGATTCGATGGCCGACGATGTTGGGCAGGTGGACCCTGACGACTCTTATCACGCAACCAACAACCCCGATGGCTGGAGCGAAAATTTCAATTTGTTTGGTATGCAGATGGATCCGACGACGTTAGACGGCAGTTACGCCTATGTCTGGCAGGCCGGAGTCAACGACAGTCACTCGCGAATTTTCCTTATGGGCGTGAATTACAATGATACCGGCGGCACTTCTGTTCTCGATGGCGAGGCTTACGCAGGGTTTGGCAATGCCATTGCCAACACCGACGGTTTTATCCAAGGCATGATATGCAACTGGGCGGGTCCCAATAACTCGCATGCTTTGCAGCCCTATGGGCAACGCCAGTTTTTCTCTCTGGACGAATCGACCGGTGTCTTTGAAACACCCAGTGGCGGCTCTGACATAACCTACGCACCAACCAACAGTTGTTCGTACGATGGCAGTGGCAGCTTCATCTACGACACCGATCTCGACGGTGATTTATCCGACGAATCGGCATCGGGAGCAATTTCGCCCGATTTGCTGAGTGCCAGCGACACCGATACCGATGGAACACCGACCATGCCCGAAGCAATTATGGATCGCGGCTACGATCTACCGGTTATTCCTGGAGGATTTCCCAATCCTTGATCTATCAATCATTGACGTTACAAATACACAACTTAACATGGCAGGCTTAACCCGTCGGCTTTGACGGGTTAAGCGAGTGACCAAG
Source organism: Pleionea sp. (assembly GCA_052032335.1). GTDB lineage: Bacteria > Pseudomonadota > Gammaproteobacteria > Enterobacterales > Kangiellaceae > Pleionea. Next base: position 18,789 of record JBPEWV010000191.1, read on the forward strand.
AATTTCGGGCGGGCCATACAGTCACGCTGAGTTTTTTATTAGAGTTCACCTGTGACTGTTTCAAAAATATTTTTTAGCGACTGGAATTATTCAATCCGCACAAACAAAGAGTGTTTTAAATTTTGAAATCAATTGTATCAATTCTCATCGCGGCGATTCTCTACTTTCTGTTCGCCAAATTAGGACTGATATTCGCTATCCCACCGGGGTTTGCCAGTGCCATCTGGCCAGCCGCTGGTGTCGGTCTCGCGGTCTACCTGCTGCGCGGCAAGGTGTCATTAATCGGAATCTTTTTGGGGTCATTTTTCGCCAATCTTAATGTGGCGTCGACGGCGTTTTCCGACATCACCCTCGGTCAGACGATGGTGCCTCTATGTTTAGCACTCGGAACGTGTTTGCAATTATTCGCGGCCAAACACATAGTGCTAAAAGTGTGTGCGCTACCGATTCAGTTAGACTCTGGTCGTCCATTAGTTAATTTTTTACTTATTATCGGTCCGTTATCTTGCTGCATTGCCAGTACCATTGGCGCGCTAACGTTAAGTGCTTTTAATGATTTGACGTTGCTCGATGCGTTATTCATTTGGTTTACCTGGTGGGTCGGCGATACGTTAGGAACCATGTTTTTCGCCCCGCTGATTCTATTGATGCTGAAGAATGATTATTTTGAGGCGATACATCAAAGAAGCAAAGTCATCTTACCGTCGCTGATACTGTTTACTTTAGTGAGTGCTGCGTTTATTTACTCTCGAACCATCTACGTCAACGAACGACAGCATGTGTTCGAACAAGACACCAAATCGATGACGGAACAATTAAACATATTCATCGACAACATTGAACACCAGTTATTCGCCCTCGCCGGTTTCTTTTACAGCTCCGAATCAGTCACCAAAAATGAATTTTCAACCTTTGTAGAAAACATTCGTTTTGAGAACTCACCGGTTCGGGCCATTGCCTGGATCCCTAAAATCAATGATGAGCAACGCGAAGCTTTTGAACAACAGCTTGCTTCGGATCAATTGAGCAACCTTGGCATCAAACACCTTGATCGAGAAAATAAGGTCTCAAAGTCGGCCAAAAGTGACTTCTATTTACCGATTCAATACATTTCCCCTCTGGTGACAAACCAAAAGGCAGTCGGACTGAATTTAAAAGAACGCTATAACGTCAAACACACCCTAAAAAAAGCCATAGAGACAGGTTCATTTACGCTGAGTGATCGCATTCGACTGGCTCAACAGCGAGACAAACGCTCGGGCCTTATTGTTTACTACCCGCTTTTTCAAGGCGGAACAATACCCGAGCGTCAAGAACAACGAAGCAAAAAACTTTTGGGCCTTGTTTCTGTAGTATTTGAGGTCGACACACTGTTTTCAACACTCGATAAAAATGTTGCGACTGACTCATTCGGACTTCAGGCTAGATTGAACGATGGTGAGTCCACCGATTTGATTTTTTCGAAAAATGAGCGAGAGAACGCAGACTTCACTGTGTCGACCAAACTAAAGGTCTTCAATAAAGAACTGATTGTCGACTTTAATAGCTCCAAACAATTTGATCAAAAAAGTACCGACTGGAACAGTTGGACCACCTTGGTATTTGGCAGCTTGATAAGTATTTTCAGTTTATTATTCATTATGTCGATGATGGGCTTTAGCTCTCGACTGGAACGCATTGTCTCTGAGAAAACCAAAGAGTTGCAAAAGAAAAATAAAGAACTCTTGGTGAACAGTCATGCCAAAAGTCGTTTTCTGGCCAATATGAGTCATGAATATCGAACACCGCTGAATGCCATAATTGGCTTCGCCCAAATTGCCACTATGGAAGTCAAAGATAAGCTGGCCCTCAGTTACTTTGAAAAAATCATGCTTTCATCGTCACTATTATTAAACATCATTAACAATGTCTTAGATTTATCAAAACTAAGAGAAGGTAAATTCAAACTCGAGTCGATTGACTTTCGTATCAACGAAACGATAAAAAAAATCACCACTTTATTTACCGAGCGAGCAAATACCAAAGGGTTAAGATTTACGGTTGAGTCATCCATTGAGAACAACCTGATTTTGCGCGGTGACCAAATTCGACTCGAACAAATTTTGGTAAACCTGTGTGATAACGCCATAAAATTTACTGAAAAGGGTGAGGTTAAGGTTGTGATACATTCCCGACCTTTAGAAGATAACCGTATTGAACTGGGTATTGATGTGATTGACCAAGGCATAGGCATCGCCGGAGATAAATTGGAAAGCTTGTTTTCTTCGTTCACCCAGGAAGATCTGTCGACCACACGTCAGTTCGGAGGCACCGGACTGGGGTTGTCCATTTCAAAGGACTTCGTCGAATTAATGGGTGGCTCCATCTCTATCGATTCGGAAAAAGGCGTCGGCTCCACCTTTAAAGTTCGCGCGCCCTTTATCTTAAGCAATGAAGATCACCTTCGTTCTAGTGCACCAAAAGATAAGAGTAAGCCCGTCACTCACAAACAAAAAATCAAAGCGCTGGTTGTTGAAGATAATCAGGTCAATCAGTTGATTGCAGAAAAGCTGTTAGCGTCTTTAAACGTTGACGTGTCAGTGGTCGACGATGGACAACAGTCCCTCGACTTTTTACAGAAAAATGACATCGATATCATTTTTATGGACCTGCACATGCCGGTAATGGATGGCTTCAGCGCCATACGAAAAATTAAGTCGAACTCATCAACGTCTGATATTCCAATAGCTATTCTAAGTGCCAGCGTAACCGAAGAAGAGAAGCTCAAGGCAAAAGCACTTGGCATCGAACACTATGTGACCAAGCCGTTTCACTTAAGCGACTTAGAATCCGTTTTGAGTCATTACTTTAATGTCTAGATTACGAATCGGGACAATTGGCCAACTTAAGAGTTTGTGGTTCATGTCGATCTCCTCTATTCTTAAGAGATATGTGCCCGACTTTGAGTAACGCGCAGCCAAACCATGGACCGTCCTAAACCAAACTTTTTTAAGCTATCGTCAATCGTCAAAGAATTCATTTTTCCTTTGCTCGCTTTTGCCATCGGTCTTGTCGTTGCGTATCTGTTGAATGACAAAGCGATGGACGAAAACCGGCAGCGAATCGACAACAAACTGAAGCAACAGGTTCTGAACATCACTGAGCAAATCGAAGAGAAACTAAAATTTTACCAATACGGACTTCGAGGTTTAAAAGCCGCCATAGATGTCGCTGGCCTGGAGCAATTCAATTATCAAGAAATGCAGGCCTACACCAAGTCGCGAGATTTCGAAAAAGAATTTACCGGTGCAAGGGGGCTAGGACTTATTCGTCTGATTGAGCAGTCCGATCTTGATGCCTTCGTAGAGCAGGCCCGAGAAGATAGGCCCGATGGCCAGTTTAACGTCAAACAACTACAACCACACTCTAACAGTCTGTTTATTATTCAATACATTGAGCCTGAGTACAAAAACCTCGAAGCCGTCGGCCTCGACATTGGCTCAGAGTCGAATCGGCGATCAGCCGCCCTCAAAGCTTTAAGTACCAACAGCGTACAACTCACGGCGCCCATAACCCTGGTGCAAGCCAATGAAAAGATTAAGCACGGCTTTTTGATACTGCAACCCATTTATCAAACTACCTCAGATAACAAACAAGCTGGGAGAAATCAGATACCTCTTGGTTGGACCTATGCGCCACTGCTCATCGAAGAAATTTTAGCGTCGGTAAGAGGAATCAATCAACAAATACAACTCTCAATAACGGATGTGTCAAATGAGGGAGATGTACAGTTTTTTCAATACAACGACTCAGCGGTAAATACCACACCCTTTCGAGCGAGTCGGGAGGTGTTTCTTTTTGGAAGAACTTGGCGAGTTGACGCAATCGCTTATCCTTCATTTGTAAGCGAGAACAATCTCGAATATCGCAACCGAGTATTTTTTGAAGTCATAAGTGCCGCCGCAATCATCGCATTAATGATTTTCATTATTCAACTGATCTACTCAAGACGACTGCAAAAGGTGTCGTATCAGAACGAGATATCCAAACTTCGCGAACAAGCCCTTGAGCAAGAAGTTAATGAGCGCGCCAAGGAAGTTGAAAAGGTTAATCTATTACAAAACAGCATATTGGAGAGTTCCGGCTACGCCATCATTGCCACCGACGTATCTGGAACGATTACCCTATTCAACACCGCTGCCGAGAAATTACTGAACTACTCCCGAGAAGAAATGGTAGGAAAGCACACGCCAGCGACATTTCATCTGGAATCCGAAGTTGTCGCTCGAGCAGAGGAACTTACTAAAGAACTCGGGGTAGCCGTGCAGCCGGGATTCGAAACCTTTGTGGTTAAATCAAGAAACGGACGACCCGACGTTAACGATTGGACCTATGTGCAGAAAAATGGAGAGCATATACCAGTAAAACTGAGTGTGACCTGCTTGCGAAATGACGAGGGGGATATTTTTGGTTATCTCGGCATTGCTTATGATATTTCCAGACAACTGGCACACGAAAAAGCTCTGGCCGAAGCCAAAGAGCAAGCTGAAGCTGCCGCTAAAGCGAAATCGGACTTTCTTGCCAATATGAGTCACGAAATCCGAACCCCCATCAATGGTTTGGTTGGTTCGTTGCAGTTACTTAAGCAAGAAGAGCTTTCCAGTAATGGTCAAGAAATCATTGAAAAGGCGCTTTATTCATCGGAACTGTTAACAACAATTGTCAACGATGTTCTGGACATATCAAAACTTGAGTCGGGGAAACTTTCGATAGAGGTCCGTGTGTTCAGTCTGTTTGAGCTCATCGAACAACTGCGTTCAGAATGCAGTATTGCGGCAAATAATAAAGGCATTGAATTCGAAATGAAGTGCCAAGTAACTCATCAATACTGGGAAGGCGATTCTGTCCGAATTCGACAGGTCCTGTTGAACTTGGTGGGCAATGCCATTAAGTTTACCGAGGTGGGTAATGTAGTTGTTACTATCAGAGAAGATTCCAGTACCAAAGGTACTTTAATGTTTGAAGTAACTGATTCGGGCATTGGCATGAGTTCTGACATGCTCTCAAGGCTGTTCGAGCGCTTCGAACAGGCCGACCAGACAACGACGCGTAAATATGGTGGAACCGGGCTCGGCTTATCCATTACCAAATCGCTGGTTGAGTTAATGCAAGGCACTATTCAAGTTGAAAGCCAAGTGGGTGAGGGAACACGCGTGCAAGTTTCACTCCCGCTGACGCGTTCGGTCGAGTCTGCACCGGAGCAAACAGAAGTCGAGGCTCCAGACTTATCAGGTGCAAAAATTCTGGTAGCCGAAGACAATCAGGTTAATCAATTTGTTGTGAAGGGCCTTTTGGGTTTGGTTAACGCCGACGTTCATTTTGCCGCAAACGGTCAAGAGTCGGTTGACCTATCACAAAAAATTGATTTTGATTTAATATTGATGGATATTCAAATGCCTGTCATGGATGGTGTTGAAGCGTGCAAAAGAATTAAGAAAATCAAGCAACATTTACCCATCATTGCCCTCACTGCCAACGCTTTTGATGAAGATAAACGGTATTATATTGCCAGCGGTTTCGATGGCTATTTGGCAAAACCTATTGACAAAAATTTGCTTTTTACGAATTTAAAACAGTTTATCAATCTTAATTAAACTCATTTTCAGCTTTGTACTCGGCATTCCGGCGATACTTTGGCGTGGGACTCTAATAAATAAAAAAATATGATTTTTTTCGGCGGTATCATCCGTTATACAGCGACTTACCGCTTGACGCGTACTCAAGTAGCTTTTCGCAAGCCGTGATCACTCAGATTGGAAATAACATATCTGGTCTTTTCCGCTGTGCTTGGCTTTATAAAGCGCTCTATCGGCTTGCTTAAGTGCGGTATCGGTATCGGTATTGGGTTCGGCTTTCAATACGCTGATACCGATACTTGCAGTGATATTACTTAACGATACTTTTTCGGTTTTTACAATCAAACCACGAATATTACTCAATAGTCGTTCGTGCAACTGATGCAAGCTGGCCTCGGTCGACGCGCTTGCGATAAAGGCAAACTCTTCGCCACCATAGCGACAACAAATATCGCCACGCCGAAACGACTGTGTTAGACACTGTGCGAAACAACGAATAACTTCATCCCCTACGCCGTGGCCGTAATTATCATTAATGCTCTTAAAGTTATCAATATCGATCATACCGACACCAATCACTTCGCCACGTCTTTGAGCACTTTGAATCAGGCCGACGGCACTCTCTTCAAACATGCGTCGATTCGATATTTCGGTTAGTGGGTCAACAAAAGCTAATTGTTCCAGCTTTTCATTCGCTGTTTTAAGCTGCTCAAACATGGTTTTCTTTTCAGTGACGTCACGTTGAATGGCTGCGAAATGCGTCACCTTTTTATTTTTATCCAGTAACGGAAAAATCTTCAGTTCTAACCAATAGGGTGTACCGTCTTTTTGATAGTTTAAAATGGTTTCTTCGACCGGTTTTTCTTGTTTCAGCGCCTGCTTGATCCGCTTTAACGCTTGCTTGTCGGTTTCTGGCCCCTGCAAAATTCGCGGCGTCTTGCCGAGAACTTCTTCACTTGTGTATCCCGTGCTTTGCTCAAAAGCCGGATTCACATAGATAATGCTTGGTCCGTTGGGTGCTTCAATATTTTTTGATTCGGTAATTATCACAATATCATCGGTATGCTCGACAATTTTTTGAAACGAGAATATATGTCGTGTTTCTGTGATATCTGTAAAGGTCACGATAATGTAGGCATCATCGCCATTTTTCTTCTCGTAGTAAGCACTGACAAGCAACCAGGTCACTTCATCAGTGGAACCGTCAACCAGACCCAGTATTTCGTTCTTGATGGGTTGTCCCGACTTAATGACGCGGCTCACCGGATAATCTTCGACACTCAGTCGTCGATGACCTTCATCAATTATGGTCCACTGCGGATCCCAGGCGTCTTTCCCAACAATTTGATCGAAAGTCAGCCTGAGCAACTTGAGCGCTGCCGGATTGGCGTAACGAATTTTGGTGTCCCAGTTGTGAACCACAACCCCAATATCAATGTTATTGAGTAACGACTCAAGGTTGAGACCGGAAAACTTTTGCGCGTCTTTCAGAATGTTCGTCACCTTAGGCAGCACCTACGAATCAATAAGATTTAATTATAGAAGCTATTGGTGAATATGAAAATAATATCAAAAGTCGCGAACAATACGATGATTTGGTTAACCATTGAGTGTTAAGGCGTGAAAATCAGGGTTATCAAGATAGGCTTGATAACCCTTTTCTCTTATTGAACTTTAAATTCAACAGTGTACTTTGCGTTTTTTACGTTCGACTGATTGAAACGCCATTGCGAAATAGCCGCGGTTGCGTACTTATCGAATACCTCGCTTGGCTCTGAAGCAACCACGGTAATATCAATGGGCGTTCCGTTACTGTCCAGATCGAAAGCGAACTGTACGAAGCCTTCAATCTTCTTCTTGGCAGCATCTTTCGGGTATTGCGGATGAACCACACTCACCGGTTTCAGCTCTTCTGTGTCACCGCTTTGACTTACGGCATTTACCGACAGTGCGACTAAACCACAAGTAATTAACGTAACCAGCTTATTCAACGCAGAGCTGCGCAAATTTTTAATATTCATTATTCTTTCCTTTATTAGTTTAGGTTGTGCCCAGTTGGCCATTAGGGCGAGGTTTCTTCCGGAAGACTGTTTCAACAGCAAGCGTGCGTAACTGGCTTTCTGCTCACCGTTAAAATTTCCACAAACCAGGGCATCACAAGATAGCTCCTGGTCACGTCGATACAATCGATAAGCAATCCAAATAACTGGGTTACACCAGCACAAAGCGCAAACAGCCAGTGCGATAATATTGAGCCAGCTGTCTTTGCGCTGCCAGTGAACGAGTTCATGTTTAAATATCAGCAACATTTCTTCTCGACTGTGTGTTTCAAAAAAATTATCGGGCAATAGAATAGCGGGTCTAAACAGGCCAAATACAGCGGGCCCAACATTATTTTTCGTGTTCAACAATTTGATTGGTTGCTGGAAAAATTCGTCGGCCACATCATATGAGTGTTCAGAGGATCGAAAATAAGTAACGGATAATAAGATAACTTCGGTCAATACATAGGCCACGGCGACCAACAGGTAAGCGATAAAAAGAACGCTAATAGATTCATTTTGCCTGGCTAAACTGGCCGTATGACTAACAGCGTCACCCAAAGCGGTCACAGTAAAAATGGAAGGACCGTTCTGTTCGGGAATAACTAAATAAAGTGCACAAGAAATTGGTAATGTTAGCCACAAAAGATAACGCGAGGCTGGCGTCAATCGATGATAAAACGTGCTGCGTAAGGCAATCACAATAACAACGCTGATCGCAACCACAAGGTTCAGCGACATAGCAATATCGATTAGGTTACTCATTGCTTGAGCTCCTTGATGATAACCTCAAGCTCTTCCAGTTCGCTTTTCGACAGCTTTTCATTCTGTGCAAAATAAGAAACCAGACCCGACAATTTGCCGTTAAACAATCGACTTAACATCTGCTTCGACATTTGAGACTGCACCGCTTGTTTTTCAAGCAATGGCGAATACAAATACTCTCGACCTGAAACTTCAAAGCTTAGCGCTTCTTTTTTAACCAGGCGGTTCAACAGAGTTTTTACTGTTTTATCGGTCCAGTTAAGCGATTCTGGCAGTTTGGCAATAACTTGTTTAGCGCTCAATGGATGTTCGCTCCACAACACGTCCATAACTTCAAGTTCGGCATCACTGATCATACAAAGGTTGGTCCTTTTTTTGATTACAAATGTAATTCTAAATTAAGAATTACATATGTAATCGGTTAGATCAAGTGTTTTTTATCGACTCACTATTGATTTCTTCTC
>JBPEWV010000192.1:0-17379 GCA_052032335.1 Pleionea sp.
AAGAGGTCGTTAGATTGAACGATATGGCTAAAAATTTGTTGCTGTGGGCCATTATAGCGGTGGTGCTTATCTCCGTTTTCAATAATTTTGGGCCAGGGCAAGGGCAACAGGAAGAGTATAAATTTTCTCAGCTTAAACAAGATATTCAAGCTGGGCGGGTTGATGAAGTGACCATCCAGGGTTATGAGGCTTTCGCTAAGTTGGGTACTGATCCGAAGAGAAAAGCCGGAATTCCCTTTGGCGGGCATGAAGGGTTGGTTGCTCTCGCTGAGCAGCACAACGTTGAGATAGTTGGCAAATTGCCCGAGGATGGATCTAGCTTTTGGAACACTTTGCTTTTCTTATTACCGACGGCACTGATTATCGGGTTCTGGATTTTTATGTTGCGTCAGATGCAAGGCGGTGGCGGAAAAGGCGCCATGTCGTTTGGTAAGAGTAAAGCGCGTTTGATGGGCGAAGATCAGATAAAAACCACTTTTGCTGACGTCGCAGGTGTCGAGGAAGCGAAAGAAGAAGTTGAAGAATTGGTCGATTTCTTGCGCGATCCGGGGAAGTTTCAACGTCTCGGCGGGAAAATTCCGCGCGGGGTATTAATGGTCGGCCCTCCTGGCACAGGTAAAACGTTACTTGCCAAAGCGATTGCGGGCGAGGCTAAAGTCCCCTTCTTTACCATTTCTGGTTCTGATTTTGTTGAGATGTTTGTGGGTGTCGGTGCCTCTCGTGTCCGAGACATGTTTGAACAGGCTAAAAAGCAGGCGCCCTGTATTATCTTTATCGATGAAATCGATGCCGTCGGTCGTCATCGTGGGGCCGGTTTGGGTGGCGGACACGATGAACGTGAGCAAACCTTGAACCAATTGCTGGTCGAGATGGACGGCTTTGAAGGCGGTGAGGGCGTTATAGTAATTGCCGCAACCAACCGACCTGACGTTCTGGATCCTGCATTATTACGTCCCGGACGTTTTGATCGACAAGTGGTTGTCGGATTGCCGGACATTCGTGGGCGCGAGCAAATATTAAAAGTGCACATGCGTAAAGTTCCGCTGGGTGACGATGTTGATCCTGCGGTGATCGCTCGTGGAACGCCAGGTTTCTCGGGTGCTGACTTAGCAAATCTGGTAAACGAAGCGGCGTTGTTTGCGGCGCGAGCCAATCGCCGAACAGTCATGCAGGCTGAATTTGATAAAGCCAAAGATAAAATCATGATGGGTGCCGAACGAAAGTCGATGGTGATGAGCGAAGATGAAAAGCTCAATACCGCCTATCACGAGGCAGGCCATGCGATCGTTGGGCGTCTGGTTCCAAAACACGATCCGGTTTATAAAGTCAGTATTATTCCTCGCGGCAGAGCGCTGGGCGTGACCATGTATTTGCCGGAAGAAGATAAATACAGCCAGAGTAAAGAACAGCTTGAGAGCATGTTGAGTTCGCTCTACGGTGGTCGTATTGCCGAAGAAATGATCAACGGCAAAGACGGTGTGACAACCGGAGCGTCGAACGATATTCAGCGCGCCACTGAAATTGCACGCAACATGGTTACTCACTACGGCTTGTCCGACTTAGGGCCAATGAACTTCTCGGAAGATGAAGGCGAAGTTTTCCTCGGTCGTTCAGTGACGCAACATAAGAACGTTTCTGATGAAACGGCGACGGCCATCGATAAAGAAGTAAAATCTATTATTGACCGCAATTATCAACGTGCAGAAAAGATCCTCAAAGAAAATACCGACAAACTGCACGCTATGGCAAAAGCATTGATGAAGTACGAAACCATCGATGCGAAACAGATTGACGACATAATGGATGGCAAAGAGCCTCGTCCACCAGAAGGTTGGAACGATAAGAATGGACCGTCGGGCGATGACAATCCGTCTGGCACTGCGCCATCGGGTGATAAGGCATCGTCAAAGCCGATTGGTGGGCCCGCAAGCGAGCACTAAAATCGATCAATGATGACCCTTAAGGAGCTGTTTTCAGCTCCTTTTTTATTTATAGCCACTTTCTGCGATATAATGCGCGGCAAATCAAAATCGTTATTTGAAACTCATGCATTCACTTTATCAGTCCAGCCATCCTCAGGTGATGGGGATCTTAAACGTCACACCAGACTCCTTTTCTGATGGTGGCGAATATATTCATCCTGAGCTCGCCATCGAACGAGCGCAAAAGATGATTGATGAAGGCGCCGATATCATTGACGTTGGTGGGGAGTCGACCCGACCCGGTGCGGCAGCGGTTGAGCTTCAACAAGAGCTTGATCGGGTGATTCCAGTTATCGAAGCCATATCGGCTCTAGGAACGCCGGTTTCGATCGATACCAGCAAAGCTGAGGTTATGATGGAAGCCGTAAGAGCTGGTGCCTCGATGATCAATGACGTCTACGCTTTACAAAACGCGGGCGCAGTAAAGGCCGCTGCCGAATGCAAGGTGCCAGTGTGTCTCATGCATATGCAAGGCCAGCCCAGAACTATGCAAGCGAATCCGAAATATCGATCAGTGGTTGAAGATGTCCTGGCGTTTTTGCAGCAGCGGGTTGAAACCTGTACGGCTGCGGGAATTGACCGGTCCTTGATTTCTATTGATCCAGGATTCGGTTTTGGTAAGACATTACAACATAACCTTGAAATGCTACGCCGACTGGATGAGTTTCAGTCTTTATCGTTACCGGTGTTAGTCGGGCTGTCTCGAAAATCCATGTTGGGAGACATCACCGGAAAAAGCGTCGAAGATCGTGGCGCAGCAAGTATTAGCGTCGCAATGATTGCGGCAATGAAAAATGCGAATATAATTCGAGTGCATGACGTCGCTGAAACAAAAGACGCAATTCGCGTTTATGCGGCTTTATACAAACGGGAGAGTTAAGGTAAAACCATGACAAAACGGAAATATTTTGGAACAGATGGCGTTCGCGGAACCGTTGGTGAGTATCCAATCACTGCGGATTTTGCGCTCAAGCTAGGTTGGGCGGTTGGCAAGGTCCTGGGTGATGGTGCTGGCAGTAAAGTATTGATCGGAAAAGACACGCGAATTTCCGGTTATATGTTTGAGTCGGCGCTGGAAGCTGGGTTAATTGCAGCGGGTGTCGATGTGTTGCAACTCGGTCCAATGCCAACCCCTGGCATCGCATATTTGACGCGAACTTTTCGTGCCAACGCAGGCATTGTCATTTCGGCGTCACACAATCCATTCAATGATAACGGAATTAAATTTTTCTCAGGTGATGGTTTCAAGCTGCCCGACTCGGTTGAACTTGAAATTGAAGCGATGCTGGATCAGCCGATGGAAACGGTGGGGTCTGCTGAGTTAGGAAAAGCCAGGCGCGTCGAAGACGCCCGAGGGCGTTATATCGAGTTTTGTAAAGCTACTATTCACTCTGCGCTCGACTTTGCTGGAATGAAAATTGTTCTAGATTGCGCACATGGGGCGACGTATCACATAGCTCCTGCTGTTTTTCGTGAATTGGGCGCTGAGGTCAAAGCAATTGGTGACAAGCCGAACGGCCTGAATATTAACGACGGTTGTGGCGCAACCGATACCAGCAAACTGGCCGAAACGGTTTTGGCGGAAAAAGCCGACCTGGGCATCGCATTCGATGGTGATGGCGACAGGGTGATGATGGTCGATGAAAAAGGTGAGCAGGTCGATGGTGATCAGCTGTTGTTTATCGTTGCGCGCGATGCGAAAAAGAGCGGTAGCCTAGAAGGAGGTGTCGTCGGTACCTTAATGACCAATTTAGGCATGGAAAAAGCACTGGAGAAAAATGATATACCTTTTGCTCGAGCAAAAGTTGGTGATCGATACGTGATGGAGCAGTTGAAAGAACGCGGATGGTTTTATGGTGGCGAATCGTCCGGGCATGTGATTTGTTTAAATTCCACAACCACAGGCGATGGCATTGTCTCTGCATTGCAGGTTTTGTCGGTGATGGCAAAACAGGGCTTGTCATTACACGATTTAAAATCGGGCATGACCAAATTCCCGCAGAATATGATTAATGTTCGATTACCGTCGAAGCAAAGCAATCCGCTCGAATCGAATACGGTGCAGGCGGCAGTGAAAGAGGTCGAGACAAGACTATCCGATAAGGGCAGGGTGTTATTACGGGCATCGGGTACAGAGCCGTTGATTCGTGTAATGGTGGAAGGAGAAGATCCTTCCTTGGTAAAAGAATGTTCGCAGCATTTGGCGGAAGTGGTTAAAGCCAGCTGTTAATATTGCTGGTGCAACCATCTTGAGCGCAACATTCGTTGCGCTCTGCAACATAAAAATATTCCTGAATTGCCTAGTGAAATTCAAGTCTTTGTGATTTACTTATTCTAAAGCTCTTTTTTCTGAAATCGGTTGTTAAGAAAAACCAGTTACTTTTAGCAGTGAAAATTGTCGATTCAGAATTACTCAGAGCGGTAACCTATTAAAGCGAACAAAAAGAATACACTGGTCGATGATAAGCCAGTAAGACCGGAGGAAAGTACATGCTCAAATCGGTTGTGACTCGTGACTATATGACTTCTGCGTCAATTACCCTTAAGCCTGAGACCGACATTCTCGAAGCGGTCGAAACATTGCTGGAGTATCGATTAACCGGCGCGCCGGTAGTTGATGAACACCGAGAAGTGATAGGTTTTTTATCGGAAAAAGACTGTTTGCATGTTGTTCGAAGTGCGATTTATAACGGCGATCTCGGTGAGCGAGTGATGGACCGAATGGCGAAAGACGTTATGTCGGTTCATCCTGATGACAGCATCGCAGATGTTGCCGAAAAGTTTCTGAAATGCAGTTGTCGCAGTTTCCCCGTGATTGAGAAAGACGTATTGGTGGGAATGATATCTCGGGCCAATGTGCTGCAGGCCATGGAAAAAATCGGGGTTAACTGGAATTAATCGATGCCTGTGCAGTCAGGCATCCTCTCTTGAATTGCTATTGCTGATTGATTGATATTTCTGACTGATTTCGAGCGGCGTCTTTGCGCATTTTTTCTTTGCGTTTTTCGCAAGGTTCGTCGCAATCACACACCTTTTTAATGCCTAACGTTGACATGCCGCCACAGCTACCGGTAATGGTTTTTCTTTGCACTATGTAACCGATCGCCATTATGACGATCACGAACAGCATTGCAAAGAATGTAATTAAAAAGACTGTTGCCATTTCGGAGTCCTGACTAGTTTCTGTTTGAATCTAAATAGGGTGCGAATTCGACATTGTAATACTCTTCGAATCCATCACCGTTTTTGATGATCATAAAAACCGCAATATTGTTGCGGTTTGCAAACGCCCGACCTCGCTCATCTCCCAATACCATCATGACAGTCGCCAAGGCATCTGCAGTCATAGCTGACGGGTGGAGCACGGTAACCGAAGCCAACGAATGATCGATGGGGTATCCGGTTGTCGGATCAATTGTATGGGAATATCGTTTTCCGTCTTTTTCAAAATAGTTGCGATAATCCCCCGACGTCGCGACCGCCATTATACCCGGACTGATTACTTTTTGCACTTGTCGCGAGTCGGTTTGCGGTGCTTCTATGGCGATGCGCCAGGGTTGATTGCGAGAGTTTCTACCCTTGACTTTGACTTCTCCACCGATTTCTACCAGATAATTATTGATGCCGTAATCGCGCTCTAACATGTCCGCAATAACATCGACTCCGTAACCCTTGGCAATGGCCGAAAAATTAATGTAAAGCTCATCACTGCCTTTTTGAATGCATGATTTTTCTTTATCCAGCCTGGAGCGACCGAAGCTTAGATTCTGCACTTCTGATTTGATGGCCGCGGCTGGTGGAATCTGATTCTGCGTGTCTTTTTTATCGAATCCCCAAAGCTCGATTAAAGGCCCGAGGCCAGGATCAAACGCGCCTTCGGACAGTCGGAAAATGCGCATTGCTTCTGACATGACTTGCGCTGTATCTGGGGACACCTGAATGCATTTTTCCGCGGTTGAGCGATTCAGCTGATTCAGGTCGGAGTCTTCTATGTAGGTGGATAAATTTTGGTTGAGTTGCTGCAATCTCGACTCGACGGTTTCCGAGAGGGTATCCACAGATTTATGTTCGGGAAGAAATGTGAGCGTGTATCCGGTGCCCATGGTTCGCCCCGATATCTGTTGGTAGCTTTTACTTTCATCGCATCCAGTTGCTGCAATTAGTAGCACTAAGTAAAGAGATACACCTAGGAATTTCATTGATCAGTCACTTATGTCGTCGGTAGCGTATTGTATCTGATTTTCGCCGCTCGATTTAGCCAGCGTTAGAGCTTTTTGAGCTAGCACTATCAATTGTTTGCTGGTTTCGGTTTGTTGCGAGCTATGCGCTGAACCAATATTAAAGTTAATCCTTGGTTCTACCAGACTCAAGGTTTCTGCGATGCGTTCGAACACAGGCCGAGCATCGTGTGAGTTGGTATTGGTGAGGGCAACTAAAAAGGCGTTGTGTTCTGTTCGACCAATGATATCGGTAACACGTAAAAGCGCTTTTAATTCATCGGCGACCAGCCGCATCACTCGATTGACTTGATGGTCGTCGGAGTCTTTCTGTTGCAGACCATCGCCAGAAAGATTGATCAAGGCGATGGTTAAAGGATGATGGTATCGTTTCGCTGTTAAGAACGCACCTTCGAGTTGCTCAAGTGTCGCTGCCCAGTTGGAGACCTGTGTAATCGGGTCGATTTTGCTCAGGTTGTCGATTCTCTGTTTTTGAAGTCGGTTGTTGATGAACAGAACAACAGCGGCGGCGAATGTTATTAAAAACAGTATGAGAGGAACGTACTCTAACAAAGGATTTTCCCTTTTGATTGACCAAAAAAAAGCGACTCCGGAGAGTCGCTTTCTATACTAGAGCTTATCCGCCAAAGTCATCAAGGAAAATGTTATCTCGCTCGACGCCCAGGTCTTCTAGCATCTTAATGACTGCCGCGTTCATCATAGGCGGTCCACACATGTAGTATTCACAGTCTTCTGGTGCTTTATGATCTTTAAGATAGTTTTCATAAAGAACCTCATGAATGAATCCGGTGTAACCCTCCCAGTTATCTTCTGGCATTGGATCCGACAAGGCTGTGTGCCACTCGAAGTTGTCGTTTTCGGCGGCTAACATGTCGAAATCTTCGACGTAAAACATTTCGCGTTTACTACGGGCACCGTACCAGAAAGTGATTTTACGATCGGTTTTGATGCGACGAAGTTGATCGAATATGTGCGAACGCATAGGGGCCATCCCTGCACCACCACCAATAAACACCATTTCGTTTTTGGTGTCTTTGGCAAAGAATTCACCGTAAGGTCCGGAAATCGTAACTTTATCGCCTTTTTTCAAGTTGAATATGTATGACGACATTTTACCGGGCGGTAAGCTCCAATTGTTCGGTGGCGGAGTCGCGATTCGAACATTCAGCATGATCATGCCTTTTTCTTCGGGATAGTTGGCCATTGAGTAGGCGCGAATGGTTTCTTCTTTAACTTCTGAAACCAGATCCCAAATTTTAAACCGATCCCAGTCGGGATGATATTCTTCTGCAACATCCATGTCTTTGTATTTAGAGACATGAGGAGGACATTCGATTTGAATATAACCACCGGCCTTGAAAGGAACTTCTTCGCCTTCCGGGAGTTTTAATCGTAACTCTTTGATGAAAGTCGCGACGTTATCGTTGGAGATGACTTCGCAGTCCCACTTTTTAGTTCCGAACACTTCATCAGGCAGTTCAATTTTCATGTTCTGTTTAACTGCAACCTGGCAGGACAGACGATAGCCTTCCGCCGCTTCGCGCTTGGTGATGTGACTTTCTTCGGTCGGCAAGATCGAGCCGCCGCCATCGGTTACTTTACAAACGCATTGACCACAGGTGCCACCACCGCCACACGCGGAAGAAACGAAAATGCCACTATCGGCTAATGCGCCGAGCAACTTTCCACCAGCATTGGTAGTGATCGACTTGTCAGCGTCGTCGTTAATGTTGATCTCAACTTTACCACTGGCAACCAGTTTGGATTTTGCGAACAAAATAATAAGAACCAGAGCAAGAACAACACCGGTAAATACTGAGACGCCTAAAATAATCTCTTGCATGGGTATTTCCTTCTCCTATTTACAGCTGAACACCAGTGAAGGACATAAAGCCCAACGCCATTAAGCCAACAGAGATGAACGTAATACCTAAGCCGCGAAGGCCATCGGGTACATCACTGTATTTCATTTTTTCTCGAATTCCGGCCAGAGCCACAATCGCTAGCGCCCAACCAAAACCACTGCCAACACCGTAAACAACGGACTCACCGAATTGGTAATCTCGTTCTACCATGAACAAGGTTCCACCCAGGATGGCACAGTTCACCGTAATCAAAGGCAAGAAGATGCCGAGAGCGTTGTAAAGCGCCGGGAAAAACTTATCCAGAGTCATTTCGAGAATCTGTACGATGGCGGCGATAACACCGATGTAACAGATTAGTCCCAAAAAGCTCAGATCAACATTGCTGAGGCCGGCCCATTCGAGAGCGCCGTCTTTCAGAATGTAATTGAACAATAAGTTGTTTACCGGAACGGTAATTGTTTGAACCACGATAACGGCAACGCCGAGGCCCATCGCCGTTTGTACCTTCTTTGAAACCGCAAGAAAGGTACACATACCCAAAAAGGCAGAAAGAGCCATATTTTCAACAAAAACGGAGCGTACAAATAAACTGATATAAGCTTCCATTACGCTGCCTCCACTTGATCTTTCTTCCAGGCTCGTAGTGCCCAAATCAATAAACCAATGATAAAGAATGCACTCGGAGGTAGCACCAACAGGCCATTGGTTTGATACCAGCCGCCGTTGCTTACGGGGTCAAGGATGGTGTAGCCAAACAAAGTGCCTGAACCGAACAGCTCACGGAAGAATGCCACGGTCATCAGCAATGCCGAATAGCCCAGACCGTTGCCCAGTCCATCGAGGAAGCTCATGCCCGGACCGTTTTTCATGGCGTAAGCTTCAGCGCGACCCATGACAATACAGTTGGTAATGATAAGTCCAACAAAGACCGACAATTGTTTGGCGATTTCATACGCGTAAGCTTTGAGTACTTGATCAACCACGATTACCAGTGAAGCAATGATCGTCATCTGCACGATGATTCGAATGCTTGATGGAATGTGATTGCGAATTGAGCTGATAATCAGGTTGGACATGGCACAAACGGTTGTCAGAGCCAAACTCATAACAAACGCTTTGTCCATCTGACCAGTAATGGCTAACGCACTACAGATGCCAAGAACTTGGAGTGCGATAGGGTTGTTATCGAAAATCGGTCTCGCGATGACCGATTTTGCTTCTGCTTTATCAAACGCCATGTTTGCCTCCGCGTAGTTTTGCCAGGTAAGGACCGAACGCATTGTCGCCTAACCAGTAATTCACCAGATACTGAACACCGTTGCTGGTGTAAGTTGCACCGGACAAGGCATCAACTTCGTTGGGTTGATCCGCTCCGTTTTTCACCAACTTCAACGACGGTTCAAAGTTTTCGTCGACCACTTTTTTTCCATCCCACTTGGCGATCCATTTGGGGTTAGTGATTTCGGCGCCCAAGCCAGGCGTTTCACCGTGTTCGTAAAAACGCAGTCCTGCAACGGTTCGGGTATCACTTTCGAGCGCGATAAAACCGTAAAGCGTTGAAAACAATCCGTAGCCATGAACCGGAAGAATGATTTTCTTTAGTTTGTCATCCTCTTTAACCAAGTAAACTTTGGCAAAGTTTGCTCGGCGTTTGATGCTGGCAGGATCTTCACTTTTTTCGAGCTTTACGCTGGTTTCTGGATTTTTGGCTGCCTGGCGTTGATCAAAATCTTCTGCCGTTATGTCGCTAGCTTCTTCACCTGTTTGTAAGTTAACAACCTTGGCTTCAACCTTTTCAGCGAACAACTGAGCAAAATCGGCCTGTTCTTCGGGGCCCACAATGCCAGCGGCAATAAGAATACTGCGTTGTACATCAGCGGCTTTGTTGGCCTCTTGATCGTCTTTCAACATGACGGCTGCACCGGATACAACCAGAGAGCAAACCAAACACAACGCAACGGCAACGAATAATGTTTTTCCGAAAGAATCGTTATTAGCTGACATGACGACGAACCCTCCGAGCGATATTAGACTGAACCACGAAGTGGTCGATAAAGGGAGCAAACAAGTTAGCAAACAGAATTGCCAACATGATGCCTTCGGGGTATGCGCTGTTCACGACTCGAATTAAAACGGTCATGATACCGATCAGAGCACCGTAGTAATATTTTCCGGTGTCGGTCAGAGAGGCAGATACCGGGTCAGTGGCCATAAACATCATACCAAAAGCGAATCCGCCAGTGACGAAGTGCCAATACCAGGGCATGGCAAACATCGGATTGGATTCACTACCGATTGCGTTAAACAGCAAAGAGGTTGCTACCATTCCAATCATAACGCCCATAACGATGCGCCATGAAGCGATGCGGAAATACAGTAGCAATAAACCACCCACCATAATCATCAGGGTTGATGCGCCACCAAAGGAAGCAGGAAGAAACCCAAAGAAGGCATCCCACCAATTTTGGTTAAAAGCATATTCCAATTGACCTACAGCAGCTTGCGCCAGTGGTGTTGCGCCTGAGTAAGCGTCAATCGCGGTCCAAACCGTAGAACCTGACATTTCTGCTGGATAAGCGAAGAATAAGAATGCCCGACCCGCCAATGCTGGGTTCAAGAAATTCTTACCGGTTCCGCCAAAAATTTCTTTTGCTACAACCACACCAAAGCTGATGCCGAGTGCAACTTGCCAAAGCGGAATGTCCGGTGGCAACGTTAACGCAAACAGTACCGAAGTAACGAAGAATCCTTCGTTGATTTCGTGTTTACGAATGCTGGCGAATAAAACCTCCCAGAAGCCACCGACGATAAAAGTCACGGCATAGACTGGAATAAAATAAAGTGCACCAAGAAACATGCTGGCCCCGATGGAGTCGGCGTCGTATGCGACACCAAACATGCTCATAATCGCGCCACGCCAACCTTCGATTTCGGTCATGCCGACCGCTTGCATGGCCATGGTTGCTTGTGCGCCAGTGTTGTACATACCCCAGAACATGGTCGGGAAGGTACAGGCCCACACGAAAATCATGATGCGTTTTAAATCGACGTTGTCACGCACGTGCGCCGTTGTTTTAGTGACGTGTCCTGGCGTGTAAAAAATGGTGGTGACGGCTTCATAAAGCGCGTACCACTTTTCGTACTTGCCGCCTTTCTCGAAATGCGGTTCGAGATGCTCAATGTAATTTCGAAATTTACTCATTACCCTTCCTTCTCAATAGTGGTGAGAGCCTCACGCAAAATTGGACCGTATTCGTACTTTCCTGGGCAAACGTAAGTCGCCAGAGCTAAATCTTCTTCGTCCAGCTCCAGACAGCCGAGCGCTTGCGCGGTGTCAGTGTCTTTACTTACCAGAGCACGAAGTAATTGTGTTGCCAAAATGTCGAGCGGCATCACTCGTTCGTAACTGCCGATCGGCATAATGGCTCGCTCACTGCCACCGGTAGTGGTGTTGAAGTCAAACTTTTTACCCGGCATTAAGTGAGAGATAAACGAGCGAGTCACCGAAAACTTGTCTTTACCGGCATGGATCCAGCCAAAGAATTCTTTTTCACGACCTTCAGGCAGTAAACTGATTTGATTGTGGAAGCGACCTAAAAAGGCACGAGAGCCGGTGGCTGCAAAGCCACTGAAAACCGAACCTGATATGTGTCGGATATCGCCTTTGTCGACTTCACCGTCGAGCAATTCGGCCGTAGAGGCACCGATGCGTGTTTTGATCAGACGAGGATTATTGGCACTGGGTCCACCGATCGCGATGGTGCGTTCGGTGAATAACTTACCGTCGGTGAACAATTTTCCGACCGCGATGACATCTTGATAGCCTATGTGCCAGACCGGGTGTTCAGTTGAAGCGCCGTGCAGGAAATGGATGTGTGTTCCGACCAAGCCGGCAGGGTGACTCCCGGAAAAGGATTCAGTCACAATTTGATCGTTGGTTGCCACGTTGAACTTGGGGTCTGGCGCGGTACACACAAAAACTTTACCTTGCGTGAGTCGGCTCAGTACAGTCAAACCCTGATTAAACGCATCATTGTGTTCGCCAATGGCAATGGCAGGATCGGCGGACAATGGGTGAGTATCTATCGCGGTAACAAAGATTGCGTCTGGCTTGGCATCAATTTCTGGCACTTTCGAATAGGGGCGAGTGCGAAGTGCTGTCCACATACCTGACGCGACCAAATTGCTGACGACCTGCTCGCGTTCAAGATTGGCCAGGCTATCGGCCGTAAAACTGTCAAAAGAAACGTGATCATCGCCTTCGATTTCGATCACTACCGACAGCAATTTTCGTTTATTGCCACGGTTAATTGCGACTACTTTACCTGAGGCTGGCGCGGTGTATTGCACGCCCTCGGTTTTCTTATCGGAGAAGAGCACTTGACCACAGGCCACCTGATCGCCTTCTTCTACCGCCATCGTCGGCTTCATACCGACGTAATCTTCTCCCAGAACAGCGACTCGCTTAACCTGCTTGGTCTCGCTTACCTTCTGTTCAGGGGCTCCGCTAATCGGGAGATCTAGACCTTTCTTAATTTTAATCATACGCTGCGCCGAACTCGTTAACGTTGTGAAGTTAAAACGAATACTATAGTCCAAGGTGGCCGGCTTTGCCGGACAGAAGACGTACTAAACCCGGTCTTGCAATGAATCACCCAAAACCTGAGGTTTACACGAAAAGATTGAACTATCAGAATTCCTAGAATGAGATTCACCCTCATTCAGGGCGCGGTATTATACTGCTTTTGATTAACCGATCGCCAGTTTCGCGGCGGATTTCTTCCAATTTCTTTGAGAAGTGCCATTTGACACCGTCCAAATAGCTGCCAAACTTAACTTCTGTAACGACGTAATTGCTTGCAATTGACTGTAATTTAAGCAAAATCGAACATATGATTATCAAAGTTGTGCCACAATTGTTAGTATTGGGCCGACAGATAGGGCAAACTATTTTGGGGAATAGAGAGTGTTCGTGCGTCTCGCGTGTGCAGGAATGGTCAACTTATAATGAGCGTGCTGAGTGTATAAAGCTGTAAAAAGGATCATCTCAGGATTTTTTATAGTCTACGTTGGGCTCGGGTTTGCCGTAGAAACTGAAGAACGTATCCGCTCCACCATACTATTGCGCCTTCCAGGTGTGATTTATTGGGCGCCCACGTCCGATTTTAATCAGGCTGATACCCAGTATCGCCTGTGTATTTACCGCGATCGCGATTATTTCAATTTCATCAAAGATTTTTTGCGCGACGAAACCGTCAAAGGGGTGAAGATTCAGTTTAAGTTTACCCGCGACCTCGAAGAACTCAAAGGTTGCCACATAACCTATGTCGGTGAGATTTCAAAAAAAGACGTCGAGCTGGCGGTTGAGTACGACCTTGTCAAAGACACCATATTTGTTGCCTCGAGCGAGCACAGCGCTGAAATGGGGCTGCATATACGATTGTTTGTTGGTGATGAAAAAACCGTCGATATTGAAGTAAACCAGCGTGCATTTTCTGCTAATGGAAGCGAGTTAAAAGTCGGGTTCCTCAAGCACGCCGTCAAAGTGTACGGTGCGCAATCGGGTGAGGAGGAAATGTAATGCGTTGGGATGCATCCATTCGCTCCAAAATGACCTTGATGATTGCTGGCATCTCGATGATCACCATCAGCATCGGATTTGTTGTCGTTTCCATCAGTTTTAATCAGAACTTGAAAGAGTCTTTGGCAAACGACGCAGTTTCTCAAGCCAAATTACTGGCGGAGAACAGTGTTCCCTACATCAGTTTCAGTCGGGCAAAGCAAGCCGAAACCGAATTACTCAATAATACGTCGCTGAGTGCCAACCACAGCCTGGCAATATTTGAAGGGCTGGGCAATATTTTCGCCAAGGCGGAATTGGGTGGAGGGTACGTACACACCACCGATTACCAACGCGGAGAAGGACTGGTCTGGGAAAGTAAATGGTTGCATGTGTATCAGCCGATTGAAGATTCTTTGGGCGATCAGCTGGGTACATTGTATTTGCGGGTGTCGACCGAGCCGTTGAATGAAAAGTTGTATTCTTTCATCGGAACGCTGTTGATTCTGCTGGTGGGAATGGTGCTTCTTTCCTACCTGCTGGCAAGAACCATGCAGAAGTACATTTCACAACCCATTCTTAATCTCGAAAGCATCAGCCATCAGGTAACCAACAGCCAAAATTATTCATTGCGGGTACCCGTAGTCTCGAAAGACGAAATCGGTAAGTTATCGCGTACCTTCAACGATATGCTGGAAACGATCGAACACCGTCAACGTGAGCGAGATGCGGCCGAGGAAGCATTGCAGTTGAACAAACGCCGGCTCGAGAGAGCGGTTAAAGACCTGCAATATCTGGCCAATTACGATTCTTTGACCCAACTGCCCAACCGGGCTCTGTGTATGGATCGTATTCGTTACGCTCTAAAACGTGCCAGCCGTACCCGTACTTATGCCGCGGTGCTGTTTCTTGACCTGGACCATTTTAAAGACGTTAACGATTCGTTGGGGCATGCCGTTGGGGACGAATTGCTGAAAGCTTCAAGCAAGCGGCTAAAATCATTGCTGCGAGATGAAGATACTCTGGCACGACTTGGTGGCGATGAGTTCGTCATCATTTTAAACGAAATCGAAGACACCGAAGATATTATTACGGTGGTTGAGAAAATCGTCGAAGAATTCAATTTGCACTTCAATTTGTCGAATTATGTGGTCAACTCAACGGTCAGTGTTGGCGTTTGTGTTTATCCGAATGACGGAAACGACGTCGACGAGCTGATGAAAGCGGCCGATGCCGCGATGTACAAAGCCAAAGAAGTTGGCCGTAATACCTATGCCTTCTTCGAGTCGGAAATGAATGAAGTGGCGTTACGACGTCATCGCATTGCCAACGACTTACGCGTAGCGGTTGAGCGCAATCAATTGAGCCTGGTTTACCAGCCTCAGGTGGATTTAGCGCAAGGTAAAATAATCGGGGCTGAAGCTTTGTTGCGTTGGACCCACCCCGATCTGGGTTTTATTTCGCCGGGCGAGTTTGTACCCATTGCCGAGAGCACCGGCCTGATTAAGCCAATTGGCATGTGGGTGATAGACACTGCCTGTGCAGAAGTTGCTCGCTGGCGCGACAATGGATACGACGACATGAAAGTGGCGGTAAATCTGTCAGCATTGCAATTTCGTCAGTCAGACCTTCCCGAGTCCATTGCGATGATTTTGAAGAAACATAAATTGCCGCCACACGCGCTGGAGCTTGAAATCACCGAGAGCATGTTGATGCGGGATGTCGAGCAGGCGATAAAAACCTTGCAACGCATGAAGCGAATGGGCTTGCAAATCGCCATCGATGATTTCGGTACAGGTTACTCGTCACTCAGCTATTTAAGACGCTTCCCGCTGGACTCATTGAAAATAGATCGTACCTTTATCGACGAGGTGTGCGTCGATCCGGACGACACCGCTATTACTCTGGCGATTCTGTCAATGGCGAAAAGTTTGCGTCTTAAAGTGGTTGCCGAGGGGGTTGAAACCTCTCAGCAATGGGAGTTTTTATCCAAACACAACTGCGATGAAATTCAAGGCTATTTAATCAGCAAAGGCATTCCGGGCATGGAGTTCCTGGCCTTTATTGATGATTTCTCTACCGAAAAGCTGGCAGTGAACAGTGAGTCTGGATAGCCACAAGCCAGCGGTTCCAGGGCTTTTCTTCATCGATCCCAGGGCTTTTATTCCTTTGTCAACCAGAACCGGCGCTTAATTCGTCGAAATCTGTGCTTTCTGCTTGTATCCACCTGCTGTCTTGTGTAACATTTGCGCCCGCTTCGGGATGTGGGGATAAGGTATGAATCGACAGTCAATTGTTGCTGGAAACTGGAAAATGCACGGCTCTTCCAACAGCATCGAGTTATTGATGAAAGAGTTGACTGAGAAAGATTTTAGCGCCTTGTCCTGCCAGGTTGTGGTGTGTCCTCCTAGCCTTTATGTTGAACGCGTAAAGCAGCTAACTGACGAATCGATTGCGTTAGGCGCACAGAATGTCAGCGAATACCAACAAGGTGCTTACACCGGTGAAGTGGCAGCTGACATGCTAAAGTCGGCTGGATGCGAATATGTTATTGTTGGACACTCAGAACGGCGCCAGATTTTCGGCGAGACCAGCGAGCAGGTAGCGCGAAAAGTGAAAGCTGCGTTGGAACACGGATTAACACCTTTGTTGTGCGTTGGTGAAACACTGGAGCAACGCGATGAAGGAAAGACAGTTGCTGTCGTCAACGAGCAAGTGAACGCGGTAATTGAAGCATGCGGTATCGAAGCGTTTGAGCAGGTCATTATTGCTTACGAGCCTGTTTGGGCGATCGGTACGGGAAAAACAGCATCACCGCAGCAAGCGCAAGAAGTGCACGCTGCTATTCGCGCTAATTTGGCGGATAATAACGATGTGGTGTCGCAGAAAGTAAGTATTTTATACGGTGGCAGTGTAAAAGCCGACAATGCCGCCGAATTGTTTTCGGAAGCTGATATTGATGGTGGCCTTATCGGCGGGGCATCATTGAAAGCGGACGATTTTTATCAGATTTGTCGATCGGCAGGTTAGCAGAATGGAAAATATTTTATTAATTATCTTATTAGTGGTTGCGCTGGCGTTAGTTGGCGTGATTTTGTTGCAGCAAGGTAAAGGTGCCGGAATGGGCGCTTCTTTTGGTGCTGGTGCTTCGGGTACGGTATTCGGTTCGAGCGGCTCGGGCAACGTGTTGACTAAAGTGACCACCGTTTTGGCGATTATCTTTTTCGGAATCGCCATGGCTCTGGGTTACATTGCCAACGATTCTAATCCTGTGAAACAAAAAGACATCTTCGATGAGCTCGAGCAGTCCAGTCAAACCATCGCGGTTGACAGTGGTAAAGCATCGGACATTCCTGAGGTTAAGAAGCCTTCAGAATCGGCTGCTTCAGACATTCCAGAAGTGACTAAACCTGCAGAGAAAGCAGAGCCTGCGCCGACTGAAGAAGAGCCTGTCGCCAAACAAGATGACGCCGCCGAAGCGAGCGACACTGATAACAAAGACGATAAGTAACGTGAACGTTTTAGCCCAGGTGGTGGAATTGGTAGACACGCTATCTTGAGGGGGTAGTGGCCGTAGGCCGTGCCGGTTCAAGTCCGGCCCTGGGCACCATATTGAAACCCGACTTTTCAGTCGGGTTTTTTTATGGCTAAATAAAACCGATTTTTCATTAGGCGGAATGCAATTGCAGCAAAAATACCAACAGATCTGGTCAACAATCGCGCTCGTTCCTCCG
>JBPEWV010000193.1:0-8337 GCA_052032335.1 Pleionea sp.
GGGAACACCAATGCCCATGGGACCGTCATTTCCATTGTTTCCCGCAGAAGTCACCACCGTAATACCGGCTTTCCAGGCCTGCATTACCGCTTGATTGACAGGGTCATCCCAATAATACGAACGTGGTGGTGCACTAAATGATAGGTTCATTACTCGAATGTTGTAGGTGTCTTTAAAGTAAATAGCCCATTGAATGCCGCGAATGACGTCTGCGTACCGGCCAGCACCCTGTTCATCAAACGCTTTAATGCTGATCAACCGGGCGTTGGGGGCGATACCGTAGTAGCGACCGTTCGAGTCAAACTCGCTGTTCAGCGCAACACTCGCCACATGAGTGCCATGGCCGTTCTTCTCGTCATCGTTATTTGACGTTTTATTGGTGACTGCATTATAGGTACCATATACACGATGACGACCGTAGGCGTCATGGCGAATGCCCGACATACTTTTTACGCCAGAATCCAATACCACCATAGTTACTTGATCACCAAGTATATTTTGATCGTGCAACGGCTGAACGTTAGCCATTTGTGTGGCTGAAGCCTTGGTATAGCTGATTCGCTGACCCCAGGCGATCCCGTCCGACTTGACGGAATGATTCGGTATTACCTTTAAACCACTATGAACTAAACGGTTTACCTGATCTTTGGTAAGATTTGCCGCGACTGATTTAATGATTGAAAGGTCGTGCGTTGCTTTGATGCCCAGTTTACGGACCGTTTCGTGCGCGTCCTTTCCTTGGATGAGAAAGCTTTTTGCTGTTACTGAATCATTTTTTATAGCCACTGAGTCCGACGCCACCATGTCAGTTTCAATAACCGCTATAACTAATAACAACGCCATTCCAAGCGTGATAAGCAGTGACATTCTCACTTGTGTCGACATTGGTTACCCCTGTGCTCTGTTTTGTTTTCTACTCGCTAATTGATAATTATTTTTAATTTCAACAAGTTAGAAGTAAAACGAAGCGTGGTTACTTAAGCGATTCCCTGACTTGGTCCGGTCAAAGAGCCGCAAAGTGGACTTATCCAGTATTTTCTCTTAGTAGGAATCTCAATTTACGATGACCAAGCCCAAAGATCAAATATATTTCACAAAACTGTGATTCACACTTCGTTACCACTGTCTTACCACATTTATCGCCAGATTTCGTGCAAAACCACCGCTTTTGTCGCATCTCGACGAAACAATGTCGTTTTTACACTATTGCACGGACGCACCGGATGCTAAATCTGATGCTGGTAGAATTTATCTGAAAGATTCGAAAATTGGGAACATCAAGAAGTTATCAAACAAAGTTTATGAGCTCTATCGGATGATGGTAAGCTCAAATACATCTGTAGCCTGGAACAAGTCGACGAGTAAACGAGCCAATATAATGATAACTCAACAATGGCTGAAAATTACCGCGGTAGTATTGGGGTTGGGGCTAATTGGCATATACGCCTTACCAATATTATCGCTCGAGCAACGTGCCTTTTTCGCAAATAACATTGCCGACGGCGTTTTTCTAACGCTCATGGTCTCGATTGCCTACTATCGAAAGTCGCAAGAATCCGATCAGGTTTCCCGCCTGTTCTGGTTAATTATGCTTGCAGCCTTTCTGATTTGGCTCCTACTAGCCGTTCTTTACAACTTGGTCTGGAGTTATTTCAGCCAATCAACCCAATCGTTACTCAACGCCATCGGCTACTTTCTGTTTTATGCCATGATGATCGCGGCCATCGAAATACGCAGTTTCCAAGATGCGAAGCAGCTATTAACCCAACACAGTCTACTCATTTGGATATCCACCTTATCGTTCACCCTTGGAGGATTCATTTATTTAGTATTGATCCCCAATGCTATACAGGTAAGCAATGCTCCACTCGGTAACAATGCCTTTTTGTTTTACATGTTAATGGACGCTTATTTGGTTCTACGTTGGTGGCACTTAGCTTTCGTATGCCGACTGGCACATTGGAAGGGTTACTTTTTTCTTGGATTGGCAATGCTAAATTGGCTAGTTGCCGACACCTATGAGTTCCTTAATTATTCAGGCAAACTCACTTTTGATTCCGGCGGACTCATTGACTGGATATGGTATACCCCTTATTTATTTTTGTTTTTCGGGTTGCAGCAACCATTTAGCAGTATCGAAAAAGCTTCGGCACTCAAAGGTTTCTCACGAATGCATCTTCTGAACAGCCCGATATTGTTCATTCCGATCATTCTATTGCTGCACCAACACACGCACTACAAAGATTGGCTGCCTAAGTTACAAGATCCAACACAGCACACCATGTTTATTGTCTGGCTATTGGTCTCAATAGTCTTGGCGATTTTTCAATTTTTATTGCTAACCTCTCAATGCAAAAAACTACGCTTCCAACTGAAAGAAAGTCAGTTTCGAGACGAGTCGTTGCAACAACAGTTACAGCAAAAGGCCCGTCACCTACAACAGCAAACCGACTCTTACCGATCGATACTGGAAACCACCAGTAATGCAATATTCACCGTCGCCAGCGATGGTATCATTCACTCATCGAATCCAGCGGCCACTCGAATGCTCGGTTACAGCCCGGACGATTTTGTCGGTATGAACTTCTCTTCTCTGGTTCAGCAGGGAGACGAGTTAGCGTTGGTCTTCAAATATCAGAGTTATCGCCAAAAATTAAAACGACATGCCAATGGGCTGGAACTCGAAGCAACCATGTTAACTAAACACGGAAAAAAACTCGAAGTTCATGCAACCGTTTCTGAAGGTCAGACCGGTAATAACGCTCCTCTTGTGATTTCGCTGGCCGATATTCGCGAACAAAAGCAGGCAGAGCAAGAAGTGCACCGCTTGAAAGATCAGTTTACTGCCAATATTTCACACGAATTTCGAACACCTTTAACCATTATCAATGGTGTGCTTGATAATCTCGCCAGTTCCATTAAAGCTCCACAAGATCTGCAACAACTGCAAACGGCAAAGACCAACGGGCTGCGCATGATTCGAATGGTGGAACAATTACTCGAACTGTCCCGCTCGACTCAGGAAACCTTTCCCATCACGCCAATTAATGCGGGACTCATCAGCCATTTTGTGTGCCAGTCGTTTCAAGCTATCGCGGCGGAAAAATCCATTCAATACAATTTTGCCGAGCAACACGACTACTGGGTTCACGGCAACCCTCAGGCTCTGGAAAAAGTGCTGTTTAATCTGCTTTCCAATGCGTTTAAATACACCCCCACCGAAGGCTCCATTTCGGTGGAATTAGCCGTTCAGAACCGACGCCTGACCTTGTTAATAAAAGATTCGGGCGCTGGGATATCAGAAGAAGAGCAAACCAAGGTATTCCATCGCTTTTATCGTGCCGAAGGCACAGATGGCAAACAGATCCATGGTGTGGGCATTGGTCTGGCACTGGTCAAAGAACTCTGCCAGCGCATGGGCTGGCAGATCCAGTTGCAATCGAAACCCGGGCACGGCTCAACCTTTAGCGTCGAAATGCCAATCACTGAACAACCGGCTTCGGTCGAAGTCGATCACTCCATTTATCAGGTAACCGACAAATTAAGTCATAACTTAGAAGCCGAGCTGGTCGACACCCAGGCAGTAAAATTCAAGCAACAAGGCAGTAAATCACGCTATCTGGTATTGGTTATTGAAGACAACAGCGACATGCAGTCGCATCTGACTCACATACTATCACCGCATCACCAATGTCTCATCGCCAGCAATGGGGACGAAGGTATCCGTATGGCACTGGACTACGTACCCGACATCATTATTTCTGACGTGATGATGCCCGGAATGAACGGCTTTGAAGCACTGAAGATCCTTCGCCGTAATGAGTTAACAGCACACATTCCAGTGATAATGCTGACGGCGCGGGTTGATGCCGATAGTAAAATAGAAGGACTGGAAGCTGAAGCTGACGACTACCTGACCAAGCCTTTCGATGCCCGAGAACTGTTGTTACGGATCAACAATCAAATTCAGTCTCGATTAAAACTGCAACAGAAGTTAACGCGTCAGTGGCACTTCACTATGGCCAAGCCAGAAAATGAAAAGCCTTCGGTAGAAGACAAGTTCATTCTTAAATTGAACGAGGTTTTCCGCAGCAACTATTCGGATCCAGACGTTCCCATGAGCTTTGTTGCTTCAGAGCTTGCCATGAGCGAGCGCCAACTTCAGCGAAAGGTCAAAGCATTGCTCGGTGTCAGTCCGCTTGAAGCCATGCGTCAGTTTCGACTGGAAAAAGCCAAAGAATTGTTACAAGCCCAAAATCAGGTCGGGGTTACCGCTCAGGCGTGCGGATTCTCGTCCCAATCACACTTTGGTCGTTGTTTTAAAGAATACGTCGGCGTATCCCCTCGTGAATTTCAGAAAAAGCACCAGACGCCAAAACCACAGACGCCGTAGAATGTCGAATTTGGAGTAAAGTTTGTCGCAGACAGGCTAGTAACAAAACCTACATTGGTTGAAGATAAACACTGGTGGATCGCCATAATAACAACATGGACTTATGGTGCCCACCCAGGCTGGAAACCTAGTGGTAGCCTTCCTCGCTACCACAACTCTGAAAACACACAATAATAACTATATTCAGAACACTTCACGGGTCTTTGAGGCCCGTTTTTCTTTTCTGGGCTTAGTTTTGCTATGGTTAAGGTTATTGCCACCAAGCGAGCAATCAACGGCTATGCAAAATTTTATTGCTGAATACAGAAAGACCTTGTCGGTGAACTTCTGCCAGCAGCTTATCAATAAATTTGAGCAATCACCCGATAAGGTGACCGGAAGAACCGGCGCGGGAACCACCGATGAACGCACAACACAGGACCTGTATATCTCGACACTTCGCTCCTGGTCGAAAGAAAATCAAATCATAGCGAAACTGATCCTAAACGCGCTGGTGCAGTACACTCGAGAATACCCTTTCGTTCTTATTGGAGCGCTGCACCCGACAATTCGCGATCCGGATACCGGCGATGTTCGCCCGATTAACCGGCAAGATATCGCGGCCATGAATTCAAACGAAATTCGAAACCTGCTCCAGCAAATATTCCAGATGGATGATATGCGCATACAACGATACGATCGAGGCGATCGTGGAACACCAGAATGGCATTCCGAGCATTTTCCTCACCCGACCGATCAACGACAAAACAGTTTGCATCGCGTTTTATTCTGGCAGATTTTTTTAAACGACGTGGCAGACGGTGGTGAAACCGAATTTTTCTTTCAGCGTCTTTTCGTCAAACCGAAAACAGGCTGCCTGCTAATGGCACCCTCAGGATTCACCCACACTCATCGCAACCTGTCTCCCGAAACCGGCGACCAATACCTGATTAACTCCTGGGTGCTTTACAAACAGGCCGACAAGCTCTATCAAAGAACTTAGAGTAAACATTTTGCTTTACTGGCTTCGCATCAAGTAATGCTTGCTATTGCCACTTAAACAACAAATCAAAACTGCTGCAATTCGCCGCGACAGTTTTGGCATCGTCTACAAAAACTTGTTGCGCACTCGACTCGGCATAGCTCAGATACTCGGAGCACTTCACGCTTTGCCCCGTCCCTACCACAATCAGCGTTCCGCTTTGCATTTCGCAACGGCTCATCTTATCGAGAGGCGACCATTGGTAACAAATTTCATAATCTTCCCGATATTGAGCAACTTTACCTTCAGGTTGACTAAATGCCCACCATTTACCAAACGCGCTATTGGGATTGGTACTGTTCCAGGCACGATAAAGCGTCAATGTTTTTCCTGACTTGACGCGAAAAACTTTACCCTGACACAAGCCCCCTTTTTCCGGAGCTCCCAAGCTCGCTTTCAGCAAAGACTCATCTTCTACCGGCTCCAAAATTGCGGCCAACCGTTTAGGCGGTTGAGTGGTTCCGCGGCATGCCAACAGCGACTCACTCAATGTATCCATCGAATCCCCTGTTGTGGAGGCCATACTATCTTCAGGAAACGTTGTTTTATCAGCGCCAAACTGGACACAACCCGATAGCATCATTACCAATAAAATATACGCCGCTCGAAACATTTACTTTTCCTTATGATAATTAATTTTTTTGGGGTTTGTGTTTTGAATGACTTGTTATTTCTTTTCGCTGGATGTTTTAACTTTAGAGTACAACTCACGACCGTCTCGCGACTTGGTGACTCTGACATTCGGAGCATCGGCTAAAATTTGTTGCGCGTATTGAACCGGCAGTTTTAATTCTCGTGCAACGCCTTCGGCGGTTCGATACTTATAGCGCGGATTCGACAGAGCAATATTCAACACATTTGCAATATCACCCGGTTCAGGTGGTGGAGGACAGGGTTCGTCGGCAAAGCTTTCTTCCACATCGCCACTATCGTCAGCCGAAGACGCATGCTCCACCAGTTGCTGCAGTTTGTATTCCAGTTGTTCCACCCGCTCTTTGAGAGGATCGAGATCTTGATCCACATTATCAGCCAATTCATTTAATTCAATGGCACGATCGCCCCAGGTGATCTTTACATTGGATCGACTGATCAACCCTTTCAGTTCGTTGCGGGTAAAATAAACCAGAACCACGATCAGAATAAACATTAAGAATGGCCAGTCCAGTAGCTTTAAAATCACTTGCTCCCAGAGAAAACCGGAGGACATTTCTGACGATTGAGGCATACAACCTCCAAATCAGGTTCGAGAGTTTCAGATTTATCATTCTGACACTCTGTATTCAAATTTTAATCACGATATATCTTGAAATGTGATACTTATTGACTTGTGTTACTCCTGCTGATGGACGATCGAAACTAGCGTCGATTACCGATCGACTGATTGCAGAATTTGCCCAATGTCTTCCAATGCTCAATATGCTGACGAATCGACTCGGTTAAACGCAATGACAGTCGATTTGATGAGTCGCGTTTCAAAGTGTTATTCATCCAGGAGTCAAAGCGAGCATTATTGTCGGGAAAGAAACTCGTCCACTGCTCAAACTCATTTTCCAACATGATTAAGGCTTCCAATAACTCGGCCTGTCGGCGTTGAACCTTTGCGGTATAAAACCGGGTTAACACATTATATAAATAATCGGACGTTTGCGTTTTAACCGACTGCGGACACACACTGTCGATGCGTTCACTCATGACACGGTTTATCGCCTGCATCGCAGCCCAGTGTCCCTGTGCTTCGAAGACAAGACTGCCAACAACGCCCTGCTTCGCTTCAATCGCGCTGAAAGGCCGATACCAATTGTCTTTCGCGCTTTCTTTGTTGACCAGTGCGTTTCTCAATTGTGATAAAGCAGACACCAACTCACTCACTGAGCTTTTTGAGACCTCGGTTTGCAACGATGAAGTCGACATCAATCGCTGCCAGTAATCACTGCCCCAGGTATTGTTCCAGGCTTTTGAGGTAAATTGTTCCCGTTTCAAAACGATAGCCCGCTGCCACTCATCCGATTGATCGCTCAACTGCTCGGCACACTTACGTATTTCGACACTCACAGACACTTCGTAAAACAAATCGGTCGCAGGTTCCATGACTCGGCCAAGCTGGCTATTTTTTTCGGCAATGATTGATTGCAAACGGCCACAATGAATGGTCGAAAAAAAATCACTCCAATTGATTGGAACCGGTTTGACCGGACGCTTCAACTGCCGTTTCTCTGGATAAGGTAACGTTTCGGATTCGAGAGGATTGGTGTCGACATCAAGCAGCGTGTAAAGGCGTTTCTGGTAATCAACAACCTCCGATAATCGCGGATCGGTCGAATCGCACCCGACGATCAAGGATATCAAAAATAGAAAAAAGAGTTGCCGCATGAGTTTTACCAAACGATCACTAAGTCATTACGATCTTGGCCCAACCCACCCGACAACTCAAGTTATGCACAACTCGATTGCCTGACTCGACGTCTACAAAGATTAAGCAGCGCCCTTTTTCAGGGAATAACCATCGGTATGAACACTGGTTACCGCACGCCCTGAAGGATCGGCCAATTGCTGAAACTGGCGATCCCACTCCAGTGCCTCACTGGTGCTGCAAGCCACCGACTTGCCACCCGGTACTGTTTCAGCCGCCGACTGTGACGGGAAATGCTGCGCAAACATCTCGCGATAAAAATACGCCTCTTTGGTTAATGGCGTATTTACCGGAAATCGAAAATGCGCCGTTTTCATTTGCTCGTCGCTCACCTGTTGTTCCGCCAAAGCCTTCAGTGAATCGATCCAGCCGTAACCCACCCCATCAGAAAACTGCTCTTTCTGACGCCAGCAAACATCGTGCGGCAATAAGTCAGAGAAGGCTTCTCGCAAAATGTGTTTTTCCATTTTTTCGGAGGTGATCATTTTCGCTTCGGGGTTCAGGTTCATCGCG
>JBPEWV010000194.1:0-18945 GCA_052032335.1 Pleionea sp.
GAAGCATACGACCTTCTCGCCGAATGCCAGGCAAGCCAGGATAATCTGGACGAAGCACAAAAAACCCTTCAAGAAGCGATAAAGAAATCACCGCGGGTCATTAAACGTCAGTTAAAACTGGGCGATATTGCTGTCGAGAACAACGACTTTGATACCTCGATCAGTGCGTTCAAGCAATCCATTCGCCTGGGCAACAACTCCATTTACAAAACACCCGACAGTTACATCAGATACACCAACAGCGTGTCGCATAAAATAGCTTCAGAAGAAGGTAAAGTACCCAAGTCGCTGGTCAACGAAGCCGAAAACTACATTAAAGACTTTTATCGCGATTACAAAGACGACAAGGTCTGCAAGCTGCGCGGCACTGTCGCAGAAGGCACCTTTTTTCAAAGTCAGGGACGCTCGGAAGACGCCAAGCGAAATACCGAACAGGCAAAAAAGATTTATGAAACCATTGATGTGATGCTCCCCGGGAAAACCGGACTGGAGTTAGCCCAAGGACTGGAAACCTTAGGCGAGCCAACCCTGGCACAAGAACTGCTCAAAGATGCGGTCCAACACAATTTTGAAGATACCAAGTTTGTCGAGCGTGCCCTGCCCTTCTTAAAAGACAAAAGCGTACTTGAAAAAGGCCGTGAAGCTCAAAAACTGAATTCACAAGGCATTAAATCATTTGAACAAAAGGACTACGACACAGCGGTCGAATGTTTTACTAAAGCTGTGGAGGCCTCGCCTAAAAACGTGTCTATTATTTTAAATACTGTTCAGGTGTTGCTGAAAGTTCATCAGTCGGGCAATGCCGATGATTCCATTATTGAACAGTGTCTCGGCTATTTGAATTCGATTAATACGTTGTCGCCCGATGACCCACGATTTCTGCGCTTCAGTGAACTGATGCGACTGACCCGTATAATTCAACAGGAAAATCTGTAACTATGACCGACCAAGACGACAACCTAGACTTTGCCATGGTGTTGGCCTCTTCGGTTCATGATATGAAAAATTCTTTGAGCATTCTAATCAATGCCATAAACGAAATGGCCCGAAAGTATCCGGCCGTCGATGATGAAGATAAAAAACAACACTCGGTTTTGCAATACGAGTCGAGCCGGTTGAACTCTTCATTGGTGCAACTGCTCGGTGTGTTTAAATTGGAAAACAAACAACTGCCGCTCAATATAAATTTTCTTGATGTTGAAGACTTTCTTATCGACCAGGCCTCTCAGTACGAACCACTATTGCAAGCCAAAGCAATTGAACTCGACTTTGACATTGAAGACGAACTGGATGGTTGCTTTGATGAAGATCTCATTGCCAGTATTCTTAACAACGTTCTCGGGAATGCCATTCGATACACCAAAAGCGCCATTAGAATTTCGGCCTACTATAATGATGGCGTTGTTATCGACCTTGCCGACGACGGCGTAGGCTACCCTCAAGCCATGATTGAGCAACAGGAAAACTTTATTAAATCCATTGATCACTCTACGGGCAGTACCGGTCTCGGCTTGTACTTCGCAGGACAAATCGCGAAACTGCATAAAAAAGATGATAAGATTGGTTATATTAAGCTTCTTAATGGAGGCGAACTCGGCGGCGGTATATTCCGATTGTACCTTCCGTAACTCGGTGTGCAGGTAATTGTCGAGATTACGGTTTAAGAAATCAATAAGAAGATAACTGAATGAGTACAACAGCAATAATTACATTGATAGTGGTCTTACTGGTACTGGCAGTCGCCACGAGTGGCTATTTCCAATTCCGTGAGCAGCAAAAAGCTGAGCGACGACAAAAGCTATCAAAGTATCGCTATCGGGCAAGACAGGGTCAAGACCTGTACGATAAGTTTTTCGAATTTCCCATTGGTGGTCACACTCGTCTGGTAATACTTCAATACATTGCTCTCAATTTACAAAAAGCACTTCAGGTTGAGCCGTCACTAACCGAGCTCAGCCAGTCACTTGACATGATAAACCAAAAGATTGACGCCCCCGAAACTCCGGCCGATAAACAGAGACTGAAAGCTCCCAGTGATCCTCAGGAAATGGTCGTTTTAATGGGCCGGCTTAAAAACTTAATGCGTTTTGTTCATAAAGTTGGTAAGGCACCGGGCATCGACATGACGGCAGCCAGTAATTCGCTGAATCATTTGAAAACCCTGTACTTGAGTCTACAAACGCACACCTATATTGGCGTCGCGAAAAAACGTGCCAACGAAGGAAACATCATACAAGCACTCCAATTTCTCGATAACGCTCAAAAGCTACTCGTTAAACAAGACATATCGAAGCCTGAAACACAAACTATGTTGAAAGAATTGGAAGCTCTCTCGCAAGACATTAAACAGATGCGAGATAGCCCAGAACAAGAAGCCGAGCAGCCCACTGAAAATGAAGATGAGATTGAATTGGGTGATACTGACGACTTATTTCAGCCAAAGAAAAAGTGGTAATCGCTATCGTTTTAATAACGTATTAACGTCTTGGAACAGCTGCTCATTAGACTCACTTATTTCAGCCAAAGTTTTATGCGCTTTTTTTACTGTCGACTCCAACTCTTCATGATTCGTTTCGTCCGAGTCAATCTGTGAAAAGTCTGTACCCGCCAGCACTGGGACTTTGGTTTGTATACTGAACACCATATCAAAACAAACGCCCATCAATGTTTCAATAACCACCGGATCAGTAACGTAAATTGTCGCACGTTCTACTTGAGTTTCATTAGTGTTTTTCGACACCAACGCAAGACAACCTAAAGCGGTACTGTCTAAGTGTCGCGTGTTGGTCAAATCAATGATATACGGCAATGCTATTGTCTTTAACTGCTCAATAAATCGTTGAAGCGTGACAACATCTCCGTACCTTACATCGCCGTTAAGTCGAAGTAGATGAAAATCGTCCGTTTTTGCGTATTCAACTTTTGGAGGCATGGTTTCTTACAATAAATAAGCTGACATCGTCGGGTATTTTATCGGTATTTCTAACATTTAATTGTTGAACGACGTCTTCAATTTTTGAATCGTGATTGATGTCGAGAGCTAAAAGTTGTTGCTCTTCAGCGATACCCTCTTCGTTCATACACTCTAAAACACCGTCTGAAAACAAACAAATGGAAAACTCCTTATCGATGGAAACTTGATGTTCTTCAAAACTGGCCCAATCAAACATTCCCACCGGAAAGCCTCGATGCTCGATAATGTACTTGTTACCATCAGTAATAAGCATTGGTCGAGGAAAGTGCCCTGCGATTCCGTAATCAAGTTTTTTCAATTGCGTATCTATTACAGCATAAAACACCGTCACATGTTTACTGACATTGGCGGACAAAATTTCCTGATTTAAATACTCCAATACTCGCTTCGGAGATAAAATTGTGCGGTCTTTACTGATCCTGTAATTTCGAATAGGTTGGTTAAACAAACTTTTCAACATCATGGTAACAAATGCCGAAGCGGAACCATGCCCCGATACATCGGCGATGTAAAAACCTATGTGGCGGTTATCAATTTCAAAATAATCCAGAAAGTCGCCACTGACATTCAGTGAAGGAATTACCGTATGCAAAAATTCGTAATCGCCAATGGTACTCTCTGGTGGAGGTAACAGTTGAAGTTGTGCGCGACGACCGGCTTCCTGATCTTTCTGCAACACGTTCAAATTATTTTGCAGCTCTTGATTGGCCTTTTCGAGCTCGGTTCGAAATAACTGATTTTCGAACTCCAGCTGCTTTTTGGTTAATGCCTGTTTGACAGCATGGCCAAGCACGCCAAGATCGGATATTGGCTTAACCAGATAATCCAGCGCGCCCAGACGTAACGACTCGACAACATCGTTGATCATACCAGCGCCAGATATCATGATAACCGGAACATCGGGGGATTCTTTGGTGACCACTTCGAGCACTTGCATGCCACTGAGCTCCGGCATGCGAATATCACACAAAATCAGGTCAGGAGAATGTTCTCGATAAACCTCAATTCCTTCTTGTCCATTTTCTGCTTCTAGAACATCGTAACCACAATCTTCCAGATACATCACGATACTTTGTCGAACCAAAGGATCATCATCAATCGCTAAAATAGTCGGGACATCTTTACCTAAGAAATTATCTCCCGTAAGTACCGGCTCGGTATCCAATAATCGCTCCACTGAATGTTAATTCTAACAGTACTTGTATAGCATATTCCTTCGATCAATCAAGGCAATTGTAATTAGTACACAGATGGCAATTGACCTGCTTGCTTTTATTTTCTACTATGAATTTGATTTAGGGGTATAAACAAGACTAATGGCCAGAGGTTCTCATGAAGTCGCTAGATAGAGAATATGAAGAAAAGCGCGATTTTATTCGCATGTTTGTCGATGCGAAAGTCGAAATTACCGATCCCGAAACCAATGAGCGTTTTGAGGGTGAAAGTCGGGATTTAAGTGCTGGCGGGGTTGCATTTAATTGCGATCATTCCTTCGAAGAGGGGCAGAAACTCTCCGTTAAGGTGAGTTCGGTCCAATCGAAACTTCCACCATTGACTGCCGATTTAATCGTCATTCGCTCTATCAAGGGTGACGACGGACGTTATCAAATCGCAGGCACAATCGAAAATGTGAACTAGTTATCACTTTTTAAAACTGAGAAACTTATCCCAGTAATCTTTTGATTATCTGTTATCATAAGCTCCAGATATTTGGAGCTTTTTCTATGAAAAACACACAGCAAAAATCAGCAATTGCAAGACGGCTTGATCCACTGGCCATTCTCCCTGTCGTTCTCACGTTAGGTGTCGTGCTAACCAGCTTTTAATCGCAAAAGCGAATCACTAGCATTCTTCATACTCGGGATCACACCCAAAATCGTCTTCAAAAGGTAGGTCACCGTCGTAGACCTTGTATTTTCGATTCTGTAAATAAGCATCGCGAACAAACGAGTACTCATCGAGTGCATTTTCAATTTGCTCTTCCAAACTTAATAACTCGGCCCGTTTCACCAATAGACGTAGGCCTTTAAGACCATATTCGGTGGAGCTCTCACTGACCTCTTTCAGTGGATCGAGGTAATTATCCGCCGGCATCGCCGAGGTATCCCGGATGGTCGAAGGTCCCAGAAAAGGCAACATGACATAAGCACCGGGACCAACGCCCCAAGCGCCCAGGGTTTGACCGAAATCTTCGTCGTGTTTCTCCAGCCCCATAGAAGAAGCAGGATCAAAAAAGCCGCCCAGACCCAAAGTCGAATTCACCAGAATTCGGCCAAGGTCACTGGAAGCGTCGCCAAGTTTCCACTGCAAAATATTGTTCAGCATATTGCTAACATCGCCCAGGTTGGAAAAAAAGTTATCGATACCTGTTTCTACCGGATCCGGAGTAATCGCCTTATACCCCTTTGCGACAGGCTGAAGCACGGCTTTATCCACCGCACGATTAAACCCGTAAACTTTGCGGTTGAAAGACTCATAGGGATCGGCTTTATTATTTGAAGTGGCACAAGAGCTCAATAACAAAACACTTAACAAAGAAGCAACAAATCGCATTTTTTGATTCCTGATTTAATTCTGCGCGTATTATAAAGGGGATTAAATAAAGAGGCTATTCCTTTGCCACTCCTAGAATGATGTCTCGCTTCATCAACTTCAACAAAATATCCAGGCCATTATCGATGATGGTCTGACTTGGAACTTGTGGAATTTCAGCAGCCAGTCGGGTCAGCACTTGCTTTCCCGTTTCATCAGGATAATTTTTCAACAGCTGCAGTAGCGAAAAAGTTACTGCATTAATTTCAGTAAATTCAACGTCGTCATGTCGGTTTCGGTAAACCACAATAAAGGTCGGCGTATCGGGTTTTACCCGCGGTTGATAATCGCTCGAAATATGCTGCACATCAAACTCATACACCAGTGGCCAGGCAACTTCGGATAAAACGATTTTGTCATTCAATAGATCGACCGAATCTTTAAGACTCACTGAATCCACTGAAAAACTATCGATCATCAGTGCCAACTCTACCCACTCATAGTGAGCTAACTCTTCCAGAAATGGGTATTTTTGTTTTAATGGCGAATCGGTCTTTTCAAGAAATACCAAAAACTCTTTGGTCACCTCGGCAAAATACGGTGACTGTGCACGATGCTCGACTAAGAATTGACGAATTAAAGTCTGCCAATCGTTTTGCGGGATAATTTGTTTTAAAACTGGAAAACCCGAGTCAATAAACCCGGCAATATTATTAAAAATAAGCTCCCGATAAACGGCCATACGTCGATCTTCGATGTTGGCAGGGGCGGCACTGTTTTCCGGATCTCGAATGTGGTTGGCAAACGCCACTTGCGCTTTCTGGGATTTTGTTAACTCAACCATTGGCCGTTTGCTTTTCTGATAAATACTGCTGCTGAATTCGTTTTATTTGGGACACTTCCTCCAACAATTCGTTCAATGGAGGAAAATTGAAATCTCTTTCTAAAAGAGTTGGAAAAACACCGAAGCATTGATAAGCCGTTTCAAGTAATTGCCATACATCAGACTTAACATCAGCACCGTGAGTATCCACCTTTAGATCGTCAGCTTCATCGTAATGCCCGGCTATATGTCCGTATACAATACGTTCTCCGGGAAGTGCTTTTAGAAACTCAACGGGGTCGTATTGATGATTAATCGAATTGACGTAAATATTATTGACATCCAACAGTAAATGACAATCCGCTTCATTTATTACCGCAGTTAAAAATTCTATCTCGGACATTTCTTGTTCGGGAGCAGCGTAATATGAGGCATTTTCCAGAGCTATTGGACGTTGCAAAATGTCCTGTACTTGTTTTATCCGATCTGCCACGTAGCGGACAGATTCTTCGGTAAAAGGAATCGGTAGCAAATCGTAAAGATGGCCATCGTCACTGCAATAAGTTAAATGTTCAGAATAAATTTCAACGCCATGTTCATCCATTAATTCGCCAATGTTGCGAACCAACTGTTGATCCACAGGACTGGGGCTGCCAATCGATAAAGACAGTCCGTGAAAAACAAACGGATAGCGCTCGGTGAAGTAGCGAAACTTTTTGCCCAGAGAACCGCCAATATTGATCCAGTTCTCGGGCGCCACTTCCATGAAGTTAATTAAAGGTTGCTGGTTCTGAGCCAGGTCAGACATGAGATCACGCCTGAGACCTAACCCAGCACCACTGATTGATGTCTCAATCATCGGAGTTCCAGCTTATGCGCCACATTTACCTTCGCCGCACTTACCTTCTTTACCTTTCTTGCCTTCGCCGCATTTTCCTTCGCCGCACTTACCTTCTTTGCCTTTCTTACCTTCGCCGCATTTTCCTTCGCCGCACTTACCTTCTTTGTCTTTCTTTTTTCCTTCGCCACACTTGCCTTCACCGCACTTGCCTTCTTTACCTTTGTCGCCAAGGAATTGTGATACTTCATACCCACCTGACATATCGGTTAATCCAAAAGGATTAGCATCGGCATTAGCAGAACTTACTGAAACAG
The DNA here is from genome assembly GCA_052032335.1 of Pleionea sp. Lineage (GTDB taxonomy): Bacteria > Pseudomonadota > Gammaproteobacteria > Enterobacterales > Kangiellaceae > Pleionea. The sequence goes on from JBPEWV010000194.1 coordinate 7,485, forward strand.
ATGCAGCAAGAGATGCACCAACCAAAGTAGCTAACTTTTTCATATCTTTGTTCATATCAATTTGTCTCCTAACAATTACAATAAACAACCCAACAATAATCTATTTGGATTACTTTAATGGACTGGCTGGAGGAAGAATTGTTACAGCTCGATGTTATTATTTTCATCCAAAAGCCAATAATCGCACTTCCTAGTATGAGAAGACTGCTGCGGTGATTTTAATTTGCCGTATTCATTGGTACGAAGCAAGTTGAAAATGTCGAAAACTTCACAAAATGTGTAAGCTTTTCATCGATCTGAGGCTTTCGACATGTTTTGATACAAATTAAGGAATTTTTCGACTGATTTTAAGGTTGATTGGCTGCTGCTCCCCATCGCTCCACTCGACCATTTCTGACTCGAAATCACCGCTGGATGCTTTGGGTTTCCCTGAAATGCTCAAACGCGCCTGAAAACTCAGTTTGTCCATCTGGCTCATAACCCGTCCCGGCATCATCGCGTCGGCATCGGTTAACTCCAGCGAAACCGGAAGTTGCGCCACGGTTAAGGGTTTCACAGCAACCGGAGCCGGCATGCCATCATTTCCTTTAACAATAACAAATACTCGGGCATCAGAGCTGACTGAAGAGCGGATAGTCTCGTCAAGCTCGAGCTTAACCGTCACACCAAAAGCGGCCTTTTGCATATGCTTATTTTGCGCCAGTTGAGTCTTGGCTTTGGCAATTTGTTGACGCAATACGTCCATCCCACGCCCTTCGCCTTGACCACGAGAAGTTCGAAAGTCGACTAATTTCTCCCAAGTTTCAATGGCCTGCTCCAGTTCGCCTGCTTGCACGTGAACAAATCCAGCGATGGCCTGAGCCGTTTCATGATGCGGATTCTGGCTCAATACCTGAGCTATCAGCTCTTTAGCAAGCGCGATTGCTTGGTCATTGTTGTATCGGGCTAACAGTTGCGCCGCAGTCAGCTTGGTCGAAATATCATTGGGGGCAGAGGCAATCGCTCTTTCGATGGCTTGAATCGACTGTGTCACCGCACCAAGACTGCCGAAAGTTTGTGCCAAAACGATCCAGCTGCGTGTGTCTTGAGGGTTCTCGTGCAGACGAGACCTCAGTAAAAGGATCAACTCCTGATTGGTTAAGGATTCTAACCAACTGGAATCAGCCACTTCGTTGTCAAAATTGGCTCGGTTGTTGTCTACCAACTCTTGCCATTTGTCATACTCTTTCCAGTCAGCAATCGACAAGTAGATCACAAACGAGACAACTGGAACCGCCGCAATCATCGCTTTATAAATTGCCACATGAGACTGTTTTTTCTTCGCGATATTAGTGTCGGCCGGTACATCTTCCAAAAGCGACTGCTTTAGCTCTAACTCCAACTGTTCAAATTCACTTTCAGTTATGCGCTGCGCATCAAGATCGGCTTTCAGTTCTTGCAGACGCGAATGGAAAACTTCTTTATTCAGGGTTAGCCGATCGATGTCTCTTAGCTGAGCGTGACGATTGGCAGAATGAATTAAAAACGCCATCACCAGGAGCGAAAATATGACTAAAATGGCCCACAACATTAAGAGCGTCCCTCTTTACTTTCATCAGCGTCGAGTATTTGTTGAATTCGATGCATTTCTTCATCGGAAATTTCGGTGTTTTCCTGGCGACGAGCGCGACTTTTAATTTTCACAAATACAATCGATAACACAATTAGCATTAATAAGACCGGACCAAACCAGAGAACTAAATTTGCCCCAGAAGTTTCAGGTTTATACAAGATGAAATCCCCGTACCGCTCCGACAAAAAGTCTCTGATTTCCTGATCTGACTTTCCCTCGAGAATCATCTCGTAAACAATATTACGCAGATCTTCTGAAATTCCAGCATTTGAATCGGCAATCGATTGATTCAGACATTTGGGGCAACGCAATTCTTCGATCAACTGATAATAACGCGCCTCCTGACTGGCCGAATCAAAAGTAAGTATTTCTTCTGAAGCGGTTGCACAAGCAAAGGTCAACACCAGCAAAATGAAACCTGTAAGAGAATGCCTCAGAATCATGCGTCCTCCTGCATTAACGGTAAAATTTGCTGAGTGAAAATTTCTGGTGTCATTTCACCAATTCGGTGATAAATCACTTTCCCATCGGGTGCAATAACAAATGTCTCAGGTGCCGCGGTAACGCCCATTTCAATCGCAATACGACCTTTGGGATCAAAAAAAGAATACTGATAAGGATCACCCTGAGAGTCTAAAAATCGCTTCGCGTCCTGTTCGGTATCTTTGTAATTCACACCTATTATGGCGACACCCTGCGATTTAAGCTGCATCAGGTATGGATGCTCAACGTAACAGGTAGGACACCACGAGCCCCAAAAGTTAAGCATCCAGTACTGTCCACGAATATCTTTGGAATTTATGATCTCGTCGCTGAACAATTTTTTACTGGAGAACTCGGGCAAGGGTTTATGTTCCCGCATTTTGGGCACCAGTTCTTTGTCACTGTACAAAGACCAACCAAATAAACCAAACAATAAAGCGACCACAATAAACAGCGGTATCGCTATTTGTTTCATCGAATTTTGATGTTTACTCTCAGTCATAATCAAGCAAATTTTTGTCTTAATTTGAGGCGATAACGTCGATCGGAAATAGCGATAATACCGCCTAAGGCCATTAACAAGGAACCCAACCAGATCCAACGCACAAAGGATTTAATATATATTCGTACCGACCATTCTTTGCCTTCCAACTGTTCACCCAGTGAAATGTAAACATCGCGGGTGAAGCCAGGATTAATGCCAGCTTCGGTCATAATTTGCCCGGAGGCAGAGTAACGGCGTTTTTCAGAGTGAACCTTGAATTCATGGCCATCTTCTAGGACCGTAAAGGTACCTCGAGTTGCAAGATAGTTTGGGCCAACAACACTACTCAGTCCATCAAAAGTCACTTCGAATTGATTCACTTCATAAACATCGCCAGGAGAAAATCGAATCAACTTTTCTTCACTGTTGTAGCTAACCAGAATAATGCCAATCAAAGTCACCGCTAATCCGATATGCGCCGTTTGCATTCCCCAATAAGCTGGTTTCAGTTTTTTGATTGCGGCCAGACGGCTTTTACCTTGTTTGGTCTTATCAACCACATCGTGTAATACCGCAGAAGCGACCCAAATCGCAGTAAACATACCAATCCAGACCATCGCGTCGGCAAAATTGTAAATCCAGATAGACAGCGCCGCCAAAACAATCAGTGCGATGATTAATATATTTCGAGCCGACTTTAGTAACCGCTCTACCGGGTGTTTCTTCCAATGCAACCAGTGCCCTATTCCGAGTAACAACAACAAAGGTAATGTAAAAACTGGGAACATCAAATTAAAGTACGGCGCGCCCACACTCACACTGCGATCAAAGGCTTCCATTATCAAAGGAAATAAGGTTCCGAACAGAACCACTAAAAGCGCCGCCACTAACAAAACATTGTTAAATAGTAAAAACGATTCTCGAGACAATAACTGATATTTGCCGGTCGATCGAACGGCCCCTCCTCGAAGCACGAAAAGGGTTAATGCGGCAACCACCACAATTCCGAGGAAAATAAGAATAAACAGGCCTCTTACCGGATCTTGCGCAAATGAATGAACCGAAGTAATCACACCCGAACGGACAATAAAAGTACCGAGCAAACTCAAACAGAAGGTCATCAAAGCCAGAAAAACGGTCCACGACTTGAACACACCACGTTTCTCACTGACGGCAAGCGTATGAATTAAGGCAGTACCAGTCAACCAGGGCATGAACGATGCGTTTTCTACCGGATCCCAGAACCACCAGCCGCCCCAGCCAAGCTCGTAGTATGCCCACCAACTACCCAGCGCAATGCCAACGGTTAAAAATACCCAAGCAGCGACGGTCCAGGGTCGCGACCAACGCGCCCAGGCCGAGTCCAGTTCGCCGCTAATCAGGGCCGCAATGGCAAACGCAAAAGCAACCGAAAAGCCGACGTACCCCATGTACAAAAATGGCGGATGAATGATAAAGCCGAAATCTTGCAACAGCGGATTCAAGTCACGTCCATCAACTGGAAAATAAGGCAGCAATAACTCAAATGGATTCGAGGTAAAAATGGAAAAACTTAAAAAACCAACGGTGATAAACGCCATCACCGATAACACTCGTGCAACCGCTTGTTCAGGTAACTGACGACTGAACAGCGCAACCGCCGCAGACCAGGCGGTTAATATTAAAATCCATAACAGCATCGACCCTTCATGGGCGCCCCAGACTGCGCATATTTTATAGATGAGTGGCAACTTGGAATACGAGTGATTGGCAACATAGCTAACGGTAAAATTATCGGTGGCAAAGGCGTGCACCAGCCCGATAAACGACACCAGCACCAGCAGGAACAATAAATAGGTGGCAGGTCGTGCCAAACGTGTGAGCACGCTCCCCGAATAAAAGCTGCCCCACATGGGGCCAATGGCTGCGAAAATCGCAACCACCAACGACATTACCAAGCTAAAATGGGCTATTTCTATAATCATAAAGACATCATTTATTGATTTTTACTTTTCATCGGGTGTCCCGACTCTTCAAGAGCGCGGGCAACTTCAGGCGGCATGTAGTTTTCATCGTGCTTAGCCAGCACAGAAGACGCGGTAAAGTTTTGATTGTCTGTGAGTTTTCCGGTAGCAACGATACCCTGCCCTTCTTTAAACAAATCCGGCAACACATCGTTAAAGTGAACCACCAAATCGCTCTGATTGTCACGAATGGTAAAAGAAACCTGCAATGAGTCCTTGTCTCGGTTTACTGTACCAGGAACCACCAGACCTCCCACTTTGATCGATTTATTCAAAGGTGCTTTTCCGGCCGCAATATCGGAAGGTTTGTAAAAAAGATTGATATTCTCTGACAGGGCGTAGAGCACCAGGCCAACTGCCACCGAAACTCCGACAACCGTGCCGAGTACGGCAAACAAGCGTTTACGACGATGTGGTTTCATTTCACTCTCTCAATACTACTTTTTACTACGATCCAACAGTTGTTTTCGTTTGTAATACTGCTTCAAACGGCCCATTAACTTACTGCGCCAGACAATAGGCGCGACCATTAAAGCAATAAATACCAAGGCAAAAACACCGTATGAACCCCAAATGAACACCCAGCGATCGGGCGGTGTGGTGGCTAAAACCATCATTTCTCCACTATCTCCCGTACCCATTGCGCATCTCGTTCTCTCCAGAGAATGAGATTTCTAATCCAGGGTAAAATCATCGAAATAAAGAATAATTTGAACGACACTATCATGACCAGCAAAGGCCAAAGCATGGCTTCGTCAATTGAGGGCTTTTCCAGTTTACTTAAGGAAGCTGGCTGGTGCAGACTGTTCCACCATTCCACTGAAAAGTGAATGATTGGAATGTTAACAACGCCCACAATGGCAAGAATAGCGGCTGAACGATCGGCATTCTTCACGTCTTCGATGGCGTTATATAGCGCCATGTGACCGAAGTACAAAAACAGTAATATCAACTCGGACGTCATTCTGGCATCGAACTCCCAGTAGGTCCCCCAAGTAGGTTTACCCCAAAGCGATCCGGTTGCCAACGCAAGAAAAGTAAAACCGGCCCCTATCGGAGAACAGCTTATCGACAAAATATACGCCATTTTCATTCGCCAGATGAGCCCGACCGCCGCAGCTACCGCCATAACGACGTAAGCGAACATCGACAAATAGGCTGCCGGTACATGGACATACATGATTCGCTGCAAATCGCCCTGATAATAATCTGGCGGCGCGACGAATAGTCCCCAATAAGTACCACCAATCAACCCGATAAAGGTTAGCGTCCAAACCCAGGGCTGCCAGCGTCCGGCGGTTTGATAAAACCACTTCGGCGAGCCCAATCGAAAAAACCAGGTCCAAGCCATAATTACCTAATCACTCACTGCAATTCGTAAAGCTGCACCGGCGGCCCAAGGAGCCAACGACACAGATAAAGCCAGTCCAGCCCCTAAGAATGCCAGCTGGCCAGTATAATCATGCCCCATCGACGCTGCATTCACCGCCATGGCACCAAAAATCAAAATTGGGATATATAAAGGCAGGACTAGCAAAGCAAGCAGTATACCACCTCTTCTCAAACCGATTGTTAAACTCATCCCAATTGCGGCTATCAAACACATACTTGGCGTACCCAACAACAACGACAAAATCATCGCCATAAAGGCATTGCTGTCTAGGTTCAGCATCACACCCAACAGCGGCGACATCAAAATCAGCGGCAACGCGGTAAATAACCAGTTGGTCATGGCTTTAGACAGCACTATTAGAGCGGGTGAAACACCGCTCATCATCATCTGTACCAAGCTGCCATCATCGAAGTCGTCGCGATACAGAGCGTCTAGGGATAATAATAATGACAGGAGCGCACAAACCCAAATAACGCCAGGTGCCATTTGTGCCAGTAATACCGGTTCAGGAGAAACACCAAACGGGAACAAGCTGGTTACTATCAGAAAAAAGAACAAAGGATTTAAAACCTCAGACTTTTTACGGTTAATTAACTTCATTTCGCGCGACAATAAGTGCTTAATCAAAATTTGTCGCTCCTACCTCAAGAATGTCTACTTTTACGTTTAAATCGACCGTTTGGTGCGAGGTAAAAATGACACTGCCGGAATTTTTCAGGTGCGTTTCCATTAAAGTCGACAACCAGGCTTGCCCCTCAACATCGAGAGCGACAAATGGTTCATCCAACACCCACAGTGCAGCAGGTTCGATCAGTAATCGAGCCAGACTGACCCGACGCTTTTGTCCTTGGGATAAATGGGCCGTTAGCTCATTGTCAAAGCCATGCAAGCCAACCGCTTCAATCGCCGACTCAAACGTCATCATGGCCGGAGCATTGCGCAAAGCATGATAAAACTGGAGATTTTCCAACACCGTCAAATGCTGTTTGATGCCAATTTGATGGCCAAGGTACATAAGCTGGGAATAAAACGATTCTCGGACGTGACGCAATGACTCTGACTGCCAAAGAACATCGCCCTCGTCCGGTTCTAGAATGCCACAGAGCACACGCAATAAACTGGTTTTTCCTGCACCGTTGGGTCCACGAATTTGAATCACTTGACCATTGGTGATTTCGAAGTCACATTGTTTAAACAATAACCTCTCACCTCGGATAAGGGCCAAATTGTGACTTTCAAGCGAAAACTCAGAATACATGCAAAACCCGGTTGCTCTGCCGAAGACGGTCAGGCGCGCTATACTAATACAAAGCCTGACAGATATCTATTGATTTGACCGAGCGTATGGCCGATTTACTGAACCAGATTTTCACCAAAATGCCGGACGCCGATATGAGCGTACGACAGATTCAAAGCCTGTTTAAAGTGCTGGATGGTCAACTATTAAACCTCGTCTTAACACGATCGTCGCAAACACCCGAGTTTCAGATACCGCTCGGCAATAATCAGTCTCAGTCAATGGGCAGTATTAAGCTACCAATTAACGAGCCGGAACTATCCAAACTGGTAGAAAAGCTGCCACCAGAAGTGTTGCTTAAAGTCATTACCAAGTTCGACAAAAACCGCGTCGCTTTTTTGTTAAATGCCCAGTCCGAAAAAACCAGTTCTAGCATCGAAAAAGCATCTTCCAGATTTCAGTCTAATATAAAACCAATTCTGCAATGGCTGGCAGAACCAAAACCACTCATTCAGTTTCAAAAATCCACACAGCCCGTACTATTTTTCACCGAGTTGAAAGCAGACACAAACACCAGAACCGATAAACCCGTATCAGAAAAAGTAACCAAAGTTATTCCTAACACCACCAATAGCTCGGATAAATCGATTGACAAGACGTCAAAACAAAGTACCGGTGACTTACTAAAGCGCTTGATAATTAATCAGCTTCCGCAATCCGAAAACAAAACGACGAAACCGATTCATGAGCAAATAAAACATCAAACTTCGATTACAAAACTCTCGGCGATACAAACACACAACCCGGCAGTAAATTCTAATAAACCGATACTATCGAATGACCGACCAAGCTCAATGCAACCAACTGCAGGCAATCCGGTTGAGCGACGACAATCGGAATTAGCTGTGTCACTGAATCGCCCCAGTCTACCGCCACAGCTTATCAATCAACTGGAAGCTCTGTTAAAACCCCACTTTCAAAATCAAGCAGCTGTTAGTAAAGGATTAAACGCTATATTGTCTCGATATTCCGAATTGTCTCAATTACTCGTTTCGCAACCCAAAGCACTTTCACAGATTAAAACAGCGTTGGAGTCAATCCCAGAAGGAAAAAAGCTCAATGTTGAATTACTAAGACAAGTTATAAACAATTCTGGAGTATTCCGTGAACGTAATTTAGCTCAGCAACTGAGTACCTTTTCGCCGACGCAGCCCTCTTCTTCACCAACGACGATATCGGGTGACATTAAAAGTCTGTTTAACTCAGTTCAATACTTGCTCGGTCTGAATACTCAAGCAACAGAAGCGGATGGCGGAGTGAAAAACCGTCTCAATGATTTTTTCAAACTGTTTTCGCTCAACCGCTCCACAGAACAAGCAAGACGCGTCAACAGTTCGAACAGTCGCATACAATTGACTGATGGATTGCGCAGTTTGCTCCAAGATGTCGAGCAAAGCGCCTCTCGCACACGAGTCACTCAATTTCAAAACCTGATTCCCAATGAGTCGAATCACTGGGTGTTTGAAATTCCGTTGGTACTTAATCGTCAGTTTACATCAACCCAGATGAAATTTGAGCAACACGACGATAAAAATAATACTTCACATAAACGCCGCTGGCGTGTCACCATCCGATTTGAGTTTGACAATCTCGGTGCATTCCATGCCATTGCTGAACTAAAGAATAATCAACTCGACGTACGTTTCGTCGCAGAGAAAAACGAAACTCGGGAGTTATTGAATCAAAATATGGATGAGCTGGAACAACAGTTGATCGACGCAGGTATCTTATTGAAAAAAGCCGACGCAGTAAAAGGCAACTCGCCCGACTTAATTCCGCAAAAAGCCCCCAACTCACTCATCGACTATACCATTTAAATGCCAAAGAATAGAGAAACAAAAAAATCCCGAGCCGCCGCACTAAAGTACGACGGTCAGAAGGCACCGACAGTGACAGCAAAAGGCGTTGGTGATATTGCTGACGAAATCATTCAGTTAGCCGAAGAACACGATGTTTTTATTCATGAAGATCCCGTTCTTATCGATGTGCTTTCACAGCTCCAACTGGGAGACGAAATTCCTGAACAACTTTATTTGGCTGTCGCGAAAATTATCGCCTTCGCTTATATGCTTCAGGAAAAGACTCCAGAATCATTCGAATAAGTCAAGGCGTTTAAGTTAAAAACAGCGCCAATGAATGGCTAAATACAAATAGGAATTACACGCATTTCTATTATTTTTGTTATCTTTTCAATTTCTTTGACAAAGATATCCCCCTACTTTAATCTCTGTTTTTAACGATATTTATTACAAAAATTCGAGGCAACTCATGAAAGGCGATAAGCAGGTTATCGGTTATTTAAATAAGCTACTAACGGTTGAACTCACATCCATCAACCAATACTTTTTACACGCTCGGATGTTTCGTAACTGGGGGTTGGATAAACTGAACGAAAAAATCTACAAAAAGTCCATCAAAGATATGAAACAAGCCGACGAATTAATCGAACGCATCCTTTTTTTAGAAGGTCTGCCCAACCTGCAAAAGCTGGATAAAGTTCGAATTGGTGAACACACTCAAGAAATGCTGCAATGTGATATGACGTTACAGAAAGAAGAGCTCGAACTATTGAGAGAAGCCATTGCTTTTTGTGAGTCAAAAGATGACTTTGTCAGTCGCGACTTACTGACTGGTATTTTGGAATACGAAGAAGACTACGTCGACTGGCTAGAAACCCAACAATACCTTATCGACAACACCGGTATGGAAAATTACTTGCAGTCAAATATATAGGAGCAACCGTTTAATGAAAGGCAACGCAAACATAATTAAGACTCTCAACGGTTTACTGGCATTAGAACTGACTGCCATGGATCAATACTTCATCCATTCCAGAATGTACGATGACTGGGGCTTAAGCAAACTTTTTGAACGCATCGACCACGAGTTCGATGATGAAAAAGGACATGCTTCTGCTCTGATTGAACGGATCCTGTTTTTAGAAGGTACGCCCGACATGGTAACGCGGGAACCTTTAAAAATCGGTAAAACCGTTCCCGAGATGTTAAAAAGCGATCTTGACGTCGAGTATAAGGTCGGCGACGAACTAAAAAAAGCCATTGCTTTGTGTGAAAAAGAGAGTGACTTTCAAACGCGCCGAGTATTGCAACAATTGCTCGAAGACACCGAAGTTGACCACGCCTATTGGTTAGAAAAACAACTCGGGCTGATCGATAAAATGGGTCTCGAAAACTACCTTCAGTCTCAAGTCTAAATTCAGAGATCTTAAAAAGGCGCCAGATGGCGCCTTTTACTTTTTAATCCGTTTTTATTTTCCTTTATCTTGCTTTGTTCCATCGCCTTGATTGCTTATGGGTGCTTTCCCGCCCTTTTTGTAATAATGCCAGTGCGGATGATAGTAATAGCGATGTGGAAAGGCGGGCCAAAACGATGCGCCCCAATAATGAACTTCTTTTACCTCAGCCCGTTTTTTCCATAAGTGATGCCCGGTCACACGGACTACCGGAAAAACGTATTTCATCTCACCAATTTTACCTTCGATCATATCGGACAAATTGCCGACCACGGTGATTTCGCGCCCCTTCTTATACACTACGGGATCAATAAAGTCGGGGATAATGGCTAAAAACCGTCCTCCGCTGGCATCCAGATCTCTGGGCCGGGCACTGGAGCTCAAAGGTTTAGCCACAATCTCGATGACCGATTCTCGCTCCTGATTACGCACTTTTGCAATCACCCCACCCCAACGTACCTGAGCGGAGTCCTTCATATTTCGCGCTTGATTCAGAGTAACCGGCTGATAGTCGCCCTGAATGGTATGCGGAACAATATTACACCCACTTAATAACGCCATGGTGGCAATGGCCAAAATCAATCGTTTCATTCATTCACACCCAGTTTTTCAAAAAATACGGTTATAAATCGTTACTCTACCAAAGTTATAATAATATGACCTGGCAATTTCCATAAAGTTTTTGCTCAGAACATAGGAACGCCCGAACCGGGTTTAGGTTGACACAGATAAAGATTATGACGTCAGGGAAAACTGGGAGACAGGAAGACTGGAGAAAAAAGACAAAACATTGCAACTTGCAATAAAACAGGAAGCAGATCAAGCAAAAATATCAATTCCCAGCACTTCGGAGGCGTTTAAGTTTTGCTCCTGCTGACTCACCTCATTAAACCGGTTGAGTGCCTGACGCGCCTGAAAGCTCAAGTCGGAATCGTC
>JBPEWV010000195.1:0-18516 GCA_052032335.1 Pleionea sp.
TTGATCGTATCGAAACCATCGGTGTCGGTGGTGCAGCGATTTATGGTTCAGACGCTATCGCTGGAACCATTAACGTTATCTTGAAAGATGATTTTGAAGGATTGGACTTCAATTTCCAAACTGGAATTTCAGGTGAAGGCGACGCGCAATCTGATCTGTTTTCGATTGTCGCTGGTGCAAACTTCTCAAATGGCCGTGGTAATGTAACCATGTCAGCAGAGCATGCTGAACAAGAAGGCTTAGCGCGAAATGATCGTCCACGTTACACTCGTAACGATCCATTCTTCGGCGAAGAGAGCGATGGTATTAGTCGAATTTTTGAAAATCAGCGCATCAATATTTTCACTAATGGCGGCTTAATCAGTCCTGGAACTCGTGTAATTCCTTCTTTTGGAATTGGTGCTTCACCAGATGGCAACTTTTACCAGTTTGACAGTAACTCAAACTTAGTTCCATTTACACCGGGTGCGCCTGGCCCAGGTTCTGCTTTCTTCGCTTTAGGCGGTGACGGACCAGACTTTTTCGATAATGTTGCTCAGATTCAATCGCCTTTAGAAAGGCAAGTTTTCACATCACGTGTTAACTACGATTTGACAAATGATATCAGCTATTCTGCCGATATTTTGTTTGCGAATTCTTTTGCGAAAGAGTTGGTCAATCAAGGTGGTTTCCAAACGTTTGCGTTTGGTGGTACTAGCGCTTCTTTGGTTATTCCTGCTGACCATCCCTTAATGTCGCAGCAGTCTCGTGATTTGTTGGCAAGCTTAGGCATGTCACAATTCAACATTCACCGTTTTAATAACGATATCCTTGACTCGTCAGTGGTTCGTGAGCAATTTGTTTGGCGTTTCACCCAAGGGTTAGAAGGCAGTTTCCGTGCTGCGGACCGCGACTTCAATTGGGATGTTAGCTTTGTTCACGGCCGCAGTGATGCGGAAGGGCGTTCGGCTGGTATTATCGATGATCGATTCTTGAACGCGCTAGAAGTTCGTCAGTTGACGCAAGCCGATCTTGATGCGTTGTCGGATCCTTTGGACTTGGCCTCGATCAGTGGTACTTCGATTAATGTTGGAGATGTAGTGTGTGAGTCTGCTTATCAAGCAGCTCTGGGTAACATTACTGGAACCAGCGGAAGTGGTGTAACTGATGCTGACCTTCCGTTTATACAAGGGTGTGTTCCTTTAAACATCTTTGGTGAAGGTGCTGCTTCTCCTGAAGCAATCGCATGGGTGACCGGCCAGAACATGAACCAAACAGACATCGAGCAAACCGTTTATAACGCGGCTTTCAGCGGTGAATTGTTTGAACTGCCTGGCGGTATGGCGCAATTTGCTGTTGGTTACGAAAAGCGTAAAGAAAAAGCGGCTTTTGTTTCTGGAATGGGATCACAAGTACCAATTACGCGTAGCTCGCCGATTTTAAACACTGGCGGTGAATACACGACTGACGAGTATTTTGGAGAGGTTAATCTTCCTTTCTTACAAGGCAGTGGCATTCTTGGCGCAGAGATGTTAGAGGTCAACTTATCAGCACGAACTATCGATAATGACTTAGCTGGTAGCTTTACTGCATCTTCTTACGGATTCCGCTGGGCTCCAATCAGCGAACTTCAATTCCGTGCGAACGTTACCGAATCGTTACGTGCTCCTTCATTGACCGAGTTGTTCTCACCGCAGACTAAATCGTTCTCTTCAGCAAGCGATCCATGTGATTTCCGATTTGTTGATGACAACGATGCAAGTCCTAACCGTGCTGCTAACTGTGCGTCGGACATTTCTGGCTATGATCCATCAACCTTTACTTCTGACATCGTCAATGCAACGGGAACCGGCCTGACCGGTGGTAACCCGAATTTGACGAACGAAACTGCAGAAGCTTGGGCTTGGGGATTAAGCTGGGAACCTGAGTACATTGAGAACTTGTTGGTGACTTTTGACGTCGTAAACATCAACCTTGATGATGCAATCACGTCTCTTAGCTTAACCACTTTGATGGAAGCTTGTTACGATGCTCCTGACTTCCCGAATAACTCAGCTTGTAATGCTTTCGAACGTGATGATTCTGGCCAAGTTGTGGATTTTGTAACGGGTCAAACCAATGCTGAAGCTATCAAATATCGCTCAGCTGACTTGTATGCACGTTACGCCATCGATATGAACGATTTTGGTCGTTTAACGATTGCTAACCGTATGACTCATACTTTGCGCCGTGATACTTCGGTTGTTGGTGAAGTTGCTGACGATAACATTGGTTCGTTCACTGATCCTAAAAACTCAGGTACGCTTGATTTGACATGGGATAAAGACGACCTACGTGTTTTCTGGAGAATCCTATGGTCTGAAGGTGCTGACTTGGATCCGACTTTCTCTAACATTTATGAAGTTAACGGAAAAATTGTTGATCGTACCAGCGCGCGTATCATCCACAATGCTTCAGTTTCTTACATCTTACCTCAAGAGTTTAACTTAGGTGCTCAAGAGTCGGTTGTACAGTTAACTGTAAACAATGTGTTTGAGCGTGAGCCAAGCTACATTCAAGAAGCTGCCGGCCACTTCGGTACTACTGAGCTACTTGGACGTATGTTCAATCTAAACCTTCGCATGAGCTTCTAATCGAGCTTTTTCAAAGGTGCAAAAAAGGAGAGCTTCGGCTCTCCTTTTTTTATCTCTACGAAATAGCTTATTGGTGTGATCCTTGGATTTAATTACCTAAGCAAATAGATCATAATCATCCGCTGATTGAATGGTGACTTCTACTAAATCGCCGACTTCGAGCGATTGATCGGTTTTAATATGTACCTGGCCATCGATTTCAGGAGCATCGTATTTGCTTCGGCCTGTGGCACCTGTTTCGGTGATCTCGTCAATGAGTACTTCCATTCGTTGGCCTACTTTCTTTTGCAGCTTATTGGCGCTAATTTCTCTTTGTACACTCATAAACGTTTCCCATCGCTCTTGCTGAACTTCAGGGTCAATATGATTGGGTAGATGGTTGGCTGTTGCGCCATCTACGGGAGAGTATTTAAACGCCCCTGCGCGATCCAATTGTGCTTCGTATAAGAAGTCGATGAGCTGTTTAAAATCATCTTCAGTTTCGTCTGGAAAGCCAACGATAAAAGTGCTTCGAATGGCTATATCAGGACAAATCTCGCGCCATTTTTTAATACGGTGTAACACCTTTTCACTGGCAGCTGGTCGCTTCATATTCTTAAGAACCCGCTGGCTGGCGTGTTGAAACGGAATGTCCAGATAGGGCAGAATTTTTTGTTCTGCCATAAGCGGAATGATATCGTCGACGTGCGGATAGGGATAAACGTAGTGAAGTCTGGTCCAGGCATCGAGTTTTCCCAGTTCCTGACACAACTCCTGAAAGCGAGTTTTTACCGGTGAGCCGTTCCAAAAGCCGGTACGATATTTAACATCGATACCATAGGCGCTTGTATCCTGAGAGACCACGAGTAATTCCTGTACGCCATTGTTCACCAGATTCTCGGCTTCTTGCAGCACACTGCCGATATCGCGACTGACCAATTTACCCCGCATTGAGGGTATGATGCAAAAAGTACAATTATGATTGCAGCCTTCGGAAATTTTTAAATAAGCGTAATGTTCGGGCGTCAGTTTCAAGCCCGCCGGAGGAACCAGATCCAAAAACGGATCGTGGGCTGGCGGAAGATGCTCATGAATTTGCTCCAGTACCTGATCGTAAGCGTGTGGTCCAGTGACGGCGAGCACATTGGGATGAACTTCGCGAATAGTGTCTTCTTTCACACCGAGGCAACCGGTCACTATAACCTTTCCATTTTCTGTTAGTGCATTGCCGATAGTATCGAGTGATTCTTGGACCGCATCGTCAATAAAGCCGCAAGTATTAACAACCACCAAGTCAGAATTCTGATAGCTGTTGGACAATTGGTATCCTTCGGCGCGCAATTGCGTAATGATGCGCTCGGAGTCGACTGTGTTTTTTGGGCAGCCCAGACTAACAAAGCCAACGCTGGGAATTTTAGAATTCATACTAAGTTTATTGTTCCTGTTGATAGCAAACTATTATTTGGTGGTAAGTAGGCGAGGTCGATCATCTGACTGGGCATTGCTCAACGCTGTTTTGAGAAGTTCTTTGAGTACATCGTTCGATTCTCCGAGCTTTTCTAGCGTTAATACCAGTAAATGATTGGCTTCTAAACTGGGTTTTAGTTCTAACGAACGTTGCAGATATTCTTTTGCTTTACCCCACAACTCGTTATTAAAACTTAATTGTCCAAGCGCGAAATGCAGTTGCCAATCGTTTAAACCATCGCTTTTGAAATTCTCAGCAAAACTTAACTGGCTTTTATTGTCTCTACCTGCTGCCAGCCCATACCAATAAATTAATTCAGGATGGTAGCTACGTTTTAACACTGACCGCAAAACCGCCTCTGCTTCTGCCAAAGCACCCAGTTCAATCAACAAACGTGCGAACACACCTACAAATACGGGATTTTTATGGCATTCCGAAGGAAGTGATTGCCACAGTTGTTGCAATTGCTCGCAGCCTTTATGGGCCTCAAGAATCAATAACTGGGTAATACATTCTTGCTCAATGGTGAGAAAATGATCGCGTTGTAGAATCTGATTTTTTTTAATATCGGGAAGTAACTCGTAAAGTTTACGCCAATCTTTCAACTGGTAATAACATTTACCCAACAGTTTTAAGACATAAGGATGTCGCTGACGTTGCCCCCATAGTTGTGACAAAGATGCCAGTGCGTGTTCGTACTGCCCGCTTTCGTATTGTAAGTCGGCCTGGGTTACACTGACCGCTATGCTCGCATCCGGTTCGTACTCAGCTGCTTGCTGCAAGTAATCGTCACGCTTAATGTAGTCTTTTTGTTCTTGAGCGGCTTTGGCAGCAAGTAAATAGTTTATCAGCCGGCTTTCGGCTTTTTGTGAGCTCTTGTTAAACAGTTGTTCCGCTTTTTCCCAGCGTCCTTCAGTTAAGGCGACGAGACCAGCCAAAGTCTGGTTTCGAGATTTTCTTTCACCGCGATGACTTTTCCAGCGGCCCAGCGATCGACCGGTGCGTTTTAGTGTCATAAAAAACCAGGAAATGGCCGATACGCCTATCATCAAAATCAGAGTCAAGGCCGCAAAGATCCAAAGACGCATTTCTACCGCGTGTTTATCCCAGGCGATAATAACAAAACCTTCCTGTGACTTTATCAACCACGCCATCAGCGCTCCGACTATAACGGCAATAAGAATTAAACGAACCAGTTTCATAGCTCATCTCCCTTTGAGCTCTGTTCTTGATTGGTAAACCATTCGAGACGTCTTTGTTCCTTAACCTGCAAAATAAGTGGAAGTGACGTTATTGTGTAATCGAATTTACCGTCTAACTCTGCATTCTTCAGCTCAGTGAGCTCTTTGATCAACAAGTCAGTATTGTCATTTTGCGCAAAATAACGTTCAGCCATGTTGATGGCCATATCAATTCTCGAATGGAAATACTCCTGGTTTTTTTCCAACGCGGCGCTGTGAGCTTGTGTCAAAAGCAATTGGATGGTAGCTCGTAATACCGACTTTTGTTCCATCGTTAATAGCGGGGGCACTTTATCGTCATAGGGATGGTATTGAAACGCCTTGTCGCTGAAGTCTTCCAGCGTTGTGATCAAGTTATCGAACCACTCTTTGTTCTGTTTTTCTTCCAACGTGCTCTTTTCGGGCAACTGTAAACTGCGCGGTTGCAGCTGACCGGCAAGCCGCTCAAGGGAAACAAGTTTTCGAAACATCGGCGTTAAATCTTGCTGTGGAACCGTCGACAGTTGGGTAATGTCATCACTGATTGCCTGACGTAACTCGGCAAGATTAAAATCACTGATATCCTTTAGAGCTTGTTCGGCCTGCGCCAGAAGTGCCATAGCGGTATTAACGTCATTTTCGAATGAGAGTTTTTGTTGCGCTAGATTGATGTAGTAATGGGCTTGTTCTAACAACCATTCTTGTTTGCCCTGGCTCGACAGTAGACGCAATTTTTCCTGTGTGGTGACCAATTGCTGCCGCAGTGATGCGGTTGTGTTTTCGGTCGACTCAAGTTGTTGTCGAGCGGTGTCGAGCTGATTGTTCTGTCGTTGAAGAGAAGTCTGTAATTGAGAAACAGTCAATTGCTGTTGTTCTATTTGCTGATCCTGTTGTTTCAGCTTTTCGGTTAAAAGTTCGCTGCTTTGCCACTGGGAATAGGCGATCCATCCGCTGGTCATTAATGCCAATAATGCGAGTAGACAGACCAGATAAAGGCCTTTATTGGAGGCTTTGGTAACAGGCTCATGGCGAGTCACCATTTCTGGAGAATCGGTCGGTGCACTGGCTTTTTCTGGAGCGGTCGTAATACTTTTTGTCGATTCTTTCGATTCTTTCGATTCTTTCGATTCTTTCGATTCTTTTTGCTTGTTCTGATCGGATTTTTTCGACGTCAATTGCTTTTGCTTAGCCTGGTTCGACCGATCGTCTTTGGGGCTGTTTGTTGATTCTGAATCCTCAGCCGACGATTTGTTGTTGTCTCTTTTATCGTTAGTCATTAGCGGCTTCCTGATTATAAATTCGTTGCGGCGGTTACAATGTCTTGCGTTAATGCACTGTTGCTTACTAAAACGTTATCAAATCCTAATTGCTGAGCTACCTGTTTCAGTCGCTCGCTGGTTACCAATAGTTTAACAGGTTTGTCCAGACAATGGTGCAGATGTTGAAGCGCTTCCTGACTCGAAATGATCCAGATGTATTCGCGACCGTGGTTTGCAAGTGCTAACTTAATAGACTTTTCACCAACGCTTGATCGTCGATAGACTTCCAGCTTTTCAATGCTCGCTCCCCGTTGCTTTAGTTGTTGCGAAATTAAAACTCGGCCGCCTTGCCCACTGATCAGGATAATGCGTTTGTTGGTGACGAACTGCAAGGCATCGTGCGCCAGTAATCCCTCGCTGTTAGCCCGTTCCGGATACTGGCAATGATCAACGCCCAGCTTTGCTAGCGCCCGGAAGGTCGCCTCTCCGATTGCCAAAACGGTTGATTCTATCAGAGTATCCCATTGCTCCTTTGTCAGGGTTTTCTGGGAAAATTCGACGGCGTTTGGGCTGGTGAAAATACTGATGTCGTTCTGAATTGAAAACGTCGGCGTTATCGATAGTGGCTCTATGTTTAATAGTGGCACTGAAACTGCCGTATGACCGGCGTTATTCAGTGCGTCTATCAAACTGGGCGCCTGATGTTTTGGGCGGGTTACGACCAGTTTCGCCATTGCTTCAATCGTTATTGAGTAACGACTGAATGATTCGGTCGGCGCCTTGTTCTTTCAATGCTTCCCCGACGAGCGTACCCAGTTGTTTCGCCTCACTGATGGGCGCGCTGTGATTGAAGGTGAGTAGTCGCGAACCATCAACTTCGCCAACCAGGCCACGCAAATGCAATGTTTCCTGATCTTCATCGTATTCAGCGAAGGCACCGATTGGTACCTGGCAACCACCCTCCAAATGGTGAGACATAGCGCGCTCTGCGGTGACTCGAGCGGCAGTAATGCGGTGATTTAACGGGGCCAGCAATGCTTTGGTCGTAGTATCGTCGCTGCGGCATTCAATGCCGACAGCACCCTGACCTGCTGCGGGTAAAATTTCTTCGGGCGGAATTTCGCTTTTTATGCGGTATTTCAAATCGAGCCTTAACAAACCCGCGGTCGCCAGAATAATGGCGTCGTAATCGTCGTCATCCAGCTTGTTGAGCCGTGTACCGACATTGCCGCGTAAGGTTTTAACGTTTAAGTCAGGTCGAAGTGCCTTAAGTTGGCACTGGCGGCGCAAACTGGAAGTTCCGATGATGGCGTCCGATGGCACTTCGTTTAATCGTCCATAGACGTTAGAGACAAATGCATCGGTCGGATTCTCTCGTTCGCAAATGACCGCGAGTTCTAAGCCCTCTGGAAAGTCAGCTGGCACATCTTTCATCGAGTGCACGGCGATATCGGCCCGGCCCTCGAGCATGGCCAGTTCCAGTTCTTTGACGAATAGACCTTTGCCACCGACTTTGGCGAGTGGCGTATCAAGAATTTTATCGCCCTTGGTCACCATGGGCACAAGCTCGACCTCAAGGTCGGAATGAATTTCTTCGAGTCGACGTTTTACATAATGCGCTTGCCATAAAGCAAGAGGACTGCGACGGGTTGCGATACGTATAACTGACATAAACTCGATATTTTCTCACTAAGAATCAATATTAAGATCTTAGCATATTGGACTAACAAAGAAGAGCAAAGGTTCAAGCTTCGCGGGTCAAATGTCGAAATATTCTATCCACGGATTTTTACAAAAACAGGCCTGAAGTTTACAGTGATTTGATCAGCTTGCGAACTTCGGACGCGTGGCGTCGACTGACTTCTAATTGATCACTGCATTCTTTCATGGTGACCAATAAATGCCCTTTGTCGTTTTTATTCAAACCGGCTATGTAGCGTTTATTTACCAGCACACTGCGATGAATTCTGACAAATTGATCAGGAAACTCTTTTTCCAGCTGCTTTAACGGCTCTTCGATGAGAATTTCGCCGTTGCGGTGTTTCACATTGATGTATTTCTGATCCGCCTGAAAGTAAAAAATGTCGACCAGCGGAACCAATTGTACTTCACCTCTTACGCGGGCCGATATGTGCTGCCGCTGCGACGGTTCGAGCGCTTGATCGACCACTTTGTTGAGCTGAACCGGATTGAGTTTTCCTGCTTTTGCAATGGCTTGCGCTAATTTCTCCCGTTTGATCGGTTTGAGCAGGTAATCTACGGCATTAACCGAAAAGGCGTCCAGCGCGTAGTCATCGTAGGCGGTTACAAAAATTACGGCGGGAGGTTTTTCCAGGTGCATTAAGTGTTGCGCCGCTTCAAGTCCATCCATGACGGGCATGCGAATGTCTAGAAACACCACGTCCATAGCGTGTTGGTTGCACAGCTCTACGGCTTCTTTGCCGGAACTGGCCTGATAAATGGCACTTTTCGGATGCGACTCTTCGAGCATCTTTTCTAATCTTTGTCGCGCCAAAGGCTCATCGTCAGTTATTAGCAAGTTCATCCACTAGCTCCGGAATTACAAGTTCAACGGTGTAATGTGTCTCAGTCTGACTGACATCCATTGTTGCCAGGCTGCCGTAACGAATGTTCAGTCGTTGTTGTATGTTGGTTTGCGCAATTTGATTGCCCGAGCGCCCGCGGTTTTTCGGTACCGGGTTAGTGACTTTGATTTTGACCGCGGGTTGGCCAGCTTTCAATGTCATTGAGTGGATTTCGATCTCGATAACGCCACCCTCCGCAAGAAGCTGGATACCATGATATACCGCGTTTTCGATTACCGGTTGCAACGTAAAAGGCGGCAGTTGATAGAGTTCTGGGTTCAGATCGATGTTCCAATGCACCTTCAATTTATCGCCCAGTCTAGCCGCTTCTATGTCGAGATAATTGCGGCATAACTCGATTTCGTGCGCCAGAGTGATTCGATCAACACTGGGTTTAAGGCTTGACCTCAATAGCACCGAAAGGTGCTCCAACGTCTCCTCGGCGCGTTCGGCATTAATGGTAATTAACGATGCGATGGTGTTGAGTGTATTGAATAAAAAGTGCGGCTGGATTCTAGCCTGAAGCGCTTTAAATCGTGCTTCGCCTTCTGACACAATGCCGTTCAACACTTGTTGCCTCAAGTAAAGATAGCGCATCCAGACCAGAGTAATGAGCACTGCGACCAGCGTGTTACGAAAGATAAACCAGCTGTGTTCGGCGAGCTGCCACTGTAGGGTCTGATTAAAAAACACGGTCAAGGCCAGAATGCTCGAGGTGAATGACACCAATGCAATACTAAGAGTGGTAAACAAAGTCACCTGCACCACTGACAGGCTGTTGAGCCAACTGCGTAAGGCGCAAAGAATGGCGCCGCTGGCCAGACTTACCCAGAGTATAAACAGGCTGTGAACACCGAGTTCTAACCAAAAAGAACGGTCGATCTGATAAGTCAGTAAGGTAAATAACAGCGCAAGCAATTCGGACAGCAGCACCAACATGAAAACTCGGGGCAACTGACAAAAATCGGGAATGATGCCGCGCATCGCCTGTTGGTTAAAGATTGTTCGCTCCATAAGCGGGCTCAGCTACGACAGCTGATGAGCCAAGCCTTGCATTTTTTGCAGCAAGTCTTCTCGGACCCGGTCGAGCAATAGGCCACTGGAGTCGCCTTTTTGCCAGTAGGCCTCACCAAAAACGAATTCGAATTCGTAATTAGGGTAGGGTTTAACGACTTTCTCTTCCATGCTTTGTGTGATTTTCTGCTGCAACGCCTGGCAGGCCGCCTCATTGGTTTCGGGTAGAACGACCAAAAATTCTCCTGCCTGAGAATGGCCAATCATGTCGGCCCATCGCAGTTCATCTTTGAGTAGCTGAGATACCGCTTCATTGATGTCGCTGGTGAGGTGGAGCAACAAGCCGTTTTCGAACATCATTAGCTTGACTTTCAACACGGCCAGGGGGTTGTTGTAGCGTCGACTGCGACTCACCTCGTAATCCAGAAACTGGACCCAGTTGGGTCGTTTCGGAATGTTAACCAGTGCCGCAGGGCTGGGTCTTAGGTTCTTGTCCAAACTGAGGGCGCGAAAATAATGCACGGTTAAATTCGGGTAACTCGGCATCATGGCGTGCCAATGCTCCAGATGCAGCGTCTGGTTTCGCTCTTTGCAAATCAGATGATAGATTTGGTCGTCTTCGTCGCCCGGTTCTAGAGGCAAAGAGAGCCAGTCTTTGTCGATCAGCTTATCAGGTTCAGTACTGATCCAATTGGCGAACTCGCCATTGCACCAACGTACTTTTCGATTTTCGTCTAGAATTACTAGACCAAGCTCGGAGATATTGAGTATCTCGAAAATTGATTTTTGGTAATCGAATGTTGTCGTATTTTGCATAATCGGGACTGACTTCTTAAAGAATCGGGTGACAAACAGTGTGTACTTGTATAGCCTGAGTAGTTTCTTTAAACATAAATCATTCCTGCATAAATGCCAATATAATCAGCGTGTTGTGTGGACAATTACTGGGCAGCTTAAAGCTTCATGGGGCAAAACTCTTCTTCCGATCCAAAAGCATCCTTCGAGATCGATCGCAAGCAATTGAAACAGTTGCAACGTCGTTTTCTTGAGCTTAATGATCAGCGGAAAAACCTATTAGAACAAAACTTAAGCGAACGAGAAAGTAACTTCCTTCAGCTGATTCCGTTTTTATTTCACGTTAACCACCCGACCTTGCCTGGTTATGTGGGTGGGCAAGCCCCTTGCGGCATCGCCAACTATCAAGTCGCCAAAGCGACCATCCAACTGGCTAAAAAGTACGCCCGCAGTCTCGATTATAGACCCAGAGCGGTTAGACAGATACAAATCGACGCAATTTATTTGATGGGCAGCGCCGGGTCGGTAGCGCACTCGTCACACAGTGATCTGGATATTTGGGTGTGTGCCAGCGACGACCTGACCGATCAACAACGTCAGCTGCTGCGGGATAAGCGCGATCTGATCCAAACATGGGCAAAACAGCAATCCATCGATACCAGCATATATCTGGTTCAGGAGTCGAGTATTCTTGATGCTACCGCCGAAGAGGATCGTTCGACCATAAAGTCGGGTCTGCTGCTGGATGAATTTTATCGCACGCAAATTCATCTGGCGGGACGTTACCTGCTGTGGTGGTTGATTCCACCAGAATGCCATGCGGACTATAGCGTTTACGCCAGCAAACTGATCAACGAACGCCATATTCAGCGCAGCGACTGGGTCGATTTTGGTCCGGTCCGTAATATTGAGCTGGAAGAATTCATTTCAAATGCGCTTTGGTACATTAATAAAGCTTTAGAGTCACCATACAAAACGGCGCTGAAATTGGTGTTAATGGAATCTTACCTCAGTCAGTATCCAACGGTGAATCCACTGAGTAACGATTACAAGCGATACGTATACGATTTAATGGATAACGCCACGGTGGTTGACGCTTATCTGTTAATGCATCGTAAAGTTGAAGAATACCTCATTTTAAACAATCAAACGGACAGGCTTGAGTTTGTACGTCGCTGTCTGTATCAGAAAATTAACGATCGCATTTCAAAACAACAGGGTGACGATCGGGGTATCCGGGCAATTATCCAACAGCTGGTCGACGAATGGGGTTGGGGCGATGAAAAACGGAACCTGTTCGATCACAAGTCGAGCTGGGACATCAATCAAATTGGAAACGAAAAACGGTTGTACATTCGTCAGTTGATCACCAGCTTTCGCACCATTGGTCAGTTTATCAAACAACACGAATCGTTTTATAAAAAATACAAGGTTGAACTGTTAACCCTAAGCCGAAAAATTAGTGCCAATCTTGAACTCACGCAAGGCAAAATTGAACGGGTGAATATTAACTTTGTGCCGCAAATACTGGATAAGCATCTGTCTTTGGTTCGTCAATCCAAGGCGCGCGATTTAGAGCTCTGGAGCTTCTACGATCGAGCTATCAGCCAACAAGAAGCTTATTCGGCAGAGCCGGTTTATCAATGCGGCTCGCTACTGGAGTTGCTGGTGTGGGCTAAGGTCAATGGTCTACTCAATGAAGGGACCGCCGTTCAATACCGCGACTCCAAACAACAGTTGCAATACGACGAGCTGGAACGTCTCATCCAGACCTTGCTGAGAAACAATTACGCTTCGCAAGTGGTTGATGATGCCGTGTATCAAAGCAAGCCGGTGGTCAGTGAAATAGCCTGTTTTATCAATGTTGCGCAAGACAAACTGACCGACATCGCCAAGCAGGGCATGCACATTATTACCAATAAGAACGATCCATTCTGCTATGGCATTGATTGTTATAACCTTATCGAAACCATCGACCTGTATTACGCCAATAGTTGGGGAGAGCAGTTTGTAATTCACTTCAAAGGCGCGTCCTGTTTGTCGGAAGCGGCCATTGCGTTACTCGAATTGATTGATCGTCAGGGTAAAGAACCGAATCTGAAATATTTCAGTTTTTCGTCCATGCGTTCGGACGAGATAGTTAACCGGGTAAAAAGCTTCTATCGTCAGTTGATCAATTGTTATCAGGGTAAACAGGCGGATGTCTCGAAATACGTTTTTCGCTTGGGAACACAATACTGTGTGGTGGAGAAACAAAACGAGCGCTACGTGGTGCATCAATTTGCCAGTGAAGACGACCTTGCGGAGTTATTGATCAATCAATTCAACCACTATCAGTTGATCCAGTTAGATTCTCGGTGTTTTAGTGATCCGGTGATTCAAACAGCACTTTACAAAAACTCGAAAGGCAATTGCACATTGATCGTGAATCCTCACATTGGCCAAAATAAATCCTATTGTTTAATCGATCAGCACGGCGGTTTGGTGTACGGCTTTTTCAGTCACGAAGAATTCGATCAGAATATTGTGGAACTACTTGAGTGCCTAAACCTAAGTTGCCCCGGTTTTAATGCAGATAAGGTCAAGGTCTATACCTTAAACAAAGACCAAAGCTTAGCGGCTTATCAGCCACAGAATCAGGCAACATCCTCTGCGGTAGGTTTGTCTATTTCGGTTGAAGAGCAGGAGCAGAAACAATATTTAAACGTCGAAGCGAAAGATCAGGAGTTCCGTTTCGATCGGGGCAGCAAGGATCTGTCGCAACAATTTGCGCGCTGGCTGGATAGGGCATTTTCGGTCGATTTATCGGACGTCTACATCAAACGCTTGTCCTTATCCACGCCCGATGAATTCTTAAGCGAAGCCAGATTATTGCTGGAACGCGAGCGGATTTTCCGGGCATTAACCCAACAACCTGACGAATTTGGTGGATAGCTGAATAGATCGCTTTATGTATCCGGTTTGTTCTGGGTATACTTATCTGTATGAATAAAAAGATAAAAATATGCGTACTGCTTGTGTTCACTGTATCGTTGGCGTCTTGTGGTCAAAAAGGACCGTTGCAGCCGGCTGAGCAAAACCCGGGCGTAAGTATTCCAACCACCGCTTTTCTGGATTAATTCGATGCTTATCAGCTTTGCAAAAATGCAAGGGTTGGGAAACGACTTTATGGTCGTTGATACTGTTTCTCAGCCGGTCTATTTTAATCAGTCGCAAATTCGACGCTTGGCCGATCGTCATTTTGGCGTTGGTTTCGATCAGTTACTGCTGGTCGAACCGCCGCAACAACCCGACACCGACTTTCATTATCGAATCTTTAATGCCGATGGCAATGAAGTTGAGCAATGTGGCAATGGTGCTCGTTGTCTGGCGCGATTCGTGAAAATCATGGGGCTGACCTGGAAGTACAAGTTGCGCATCAGCACCTTAAAAGGAGTGATCACCACCCGAATGCACAAAGACGGCAATGTGACTGTTGAAATGGGTACTCCTAACCTCGAACCGGATAAAATTCCACTGCGCTACGCGGAGCGAAAGTCCGAGTACAATATTGATGCCGACGGAATTCGCCATAAAGTCGGTGCGGTCTCCATGGGCAATCCTCATTGTGTGCTAACGGTTGATAATCTGGATTCGACTCCAGTTGAAAAGTGGGGTAAAGCTCTGTGCGAAAACTCGGTGTTTCCGGAGCAGGCTAATGTCGGATTTATGCAGCTTGTTTCGGATCGCGAGATTCAATTACGGGTTTACGAACGCGGCGTTGGCGAAACCCTGGCCTGTGGTACCGGTGCGTGTGCTGCAGTAGCGGTGGGTATTGTACAAAAACAGCTAAGTCAAAAAGTAAAAGTTAATTTGCCGGGCGGCAGGCTCATCGTCGAATGGGAAGGCGAGGGACAACCGCTTTACATGACCGGACCGGCAGAATTTGTATTTGAGGGGCAATTGGAATTATGAACGAACAACCCACACTAACCGAGCTCTCTGAACAGCAGGTGTTCGATTATCTGGCAAGCCATCCTGACTTTCTGGAAAAACATCCTAAATTGTTGTCTCACCTTCAGATAAGCCATCAGGTTGAAGGTGGCGTTTCGCTGGTTGAGCGTCAGGTAAAAGTGCTGCGCGAAAAAAATCGTGAACTGCAGGGGCGACTTATTGAAATGTTAAGCTCAGCCCAAACCAATGAAGAATTACTTAAAAAGTGTATTCGGCTGGTGCTTTGTCTGGTCGACTGTCGATCGCTGGAGCAGCTTACCAATACCCTGAGTGATGTGTTGCAACGCGAGTTTGATCTCGATGGTGTATCGATTAATCTTTGTGGTCATTGGCAAAAAGTGAACAATGCGCGCGTGCATTCGAATGCGCAACGACTGCAGGAATCATTGGCTTGTTATTTCCCCGATAACGAACCGGTGTGTGGCCGGCTGGATAACAAAACCCGTGAAGTTCTATTTGCCTCGCACGCTGTCAAGTCGGGTTCGGTCGCCATTCTGCCCTTGGGCAAACAAGGACAATTGGGTATTCTGGCGTTAATGAGCCGGGATCAAGCGCGATTTTCTCCCGATATGGGCGATCTGTTTTTGCAATTGATTTCGTCCATCACCAGTCAGATGCTGCAGCAGTTTAAAGATTTTAACTAATATGAATTTAACGGAAGGGCTGCAACAATACGTTCGATTTATTAAGAATGAACGGCAGCTTTCTGTGAACACCATCGGCAGCTACAGCAAGGCCATTGAGCATTTTATATCGTTTGCCCAAGGTATAAAGATTGATCAGTGCCGCGACGTCACCGTGCACACGGTACGACGGTATCTGGCCGAACTGCATCGGCGCGGGTTGAAGACAAAGTCGATTGCGCAGAAGTTTTCGTGTATCCGTAACTATTTTCATTTTTTAGCCCAGATCAAAGCCGTCGCGAACAATCCATTTAAAGGCATTCGAACTCCGAAAATAGAAAAGCATTTGCCCAAAACATTGGACGTCGATGAAGTGTCAGCGTTTCTCGATCAAATGCCAAGCAACGATTTTTTAAGTTGCCGTGACAAGACCATGATGGAATTGTTTTATTCTTCCGGCATTCGACTGAGTGAACTTCAGTCGATTCAGCTAAACGATTTGTCGATGTCAGAAGCCGCTTTGCGCGTTACCGGGAAAGGCAGTAAAACTCGACTGGTACCAATCGGCGCTAAAGCGATGACGTTATTACCGCAATGGATGAAGTTTCGCGCAGCGGTTGTTGCTGACGATGAAACGGCACTATTTGTTACCGAACAGGGCAAGCCCCTGAAGCACCGCAGTATTCAGGCACGATTGGCAAGCTGGGGTGTCAGGCTTGGACTGCCAAGTCGGTTGCACCCTCATAAGTTGCGACATTCTTGTGCCTCGCATTTTTTAGAGTCGTCATCGGACTTAAGAGCGGTCCAGGAATTATTGGGACACGCCGATCTGGCGACGACGCAAATTTATACCCATCTCGACTTTCAGCACCTTGCTCGTGTCTACGACGCTGCCCATCCAAGAGCCAAGAAAAAACATGACTGATGTTACACGACTCAAAACCATTTTAGGTCAGATCAGAATCATCGGTTTTGATCTCGATGATACTTTGTGGGACAACCGCCCGGTTATTCAAAAAGCGGTGGATGAAAAGTTTTCTTTTTTGGATAAAGTCTTGCCGAACCACTCGCTGAATGAAATTGAAGCGGCCTACACTTTTGAGGTTGAGCGTCGGGTAACCGACGATCCGATGCGCTATCAGGATATGACGCTGCTGCGTCAGGAAGCTCTGGCCGCTTTATGCCAGCGCTTCGATTTATCGGATGCGGTGGCTGAGCAAGCTTGGGACCTATTTTACCGCTTGAGACAGAATTTTACTCTGTACCAGGACGCAGAGCCTTTACTCGAAAAGCTGTCAAAACGCTTCACATTAATGGTGATCAGTAACGGCAACGCGCGGTTGGATCACACGCCCATTGTTGGGTACTTTGATGAACATTGGCAGGCCGGTAAACATGGCGCGGCAAAGCCGAGCGCGGAAATGTTGCTCAAAGCCATGCAGTATTATGGCTGCAAGCCGGAAGAGTATTTGTACGTTGGAGACAATATGAACATCGATATGCGCGCAGTGATTGAGGCGGGTTGTTATGGCGTTTTGATTCCGTCTAAATTAAATGAAACAGCGACGTTCGATGTCGGTAGTGATGCTATGGATCGAATTGTAACGCTCGACGACCTGCGTAGTTTTCGCAAGGCCGTCGATGACTAACCCTTAGTCGAATTCGGATAGTTGGAACTCATCGGTTTTCACTAACTCTTCGATCTTCGACTTCAGATCGCTTTTGATCTCTTCAGTGCACACCCCTTTGGGGTATTGTGTTTTAATAAAATTGTCGGCAATAAACCCACCATAGCGTACACCCTGCAAAAAAGCTTTGAATTTGGTTTCTACTTCGGCGGCGACTTTATTAGCGCTGTAATCTTCGACTTTACCGTATTTGGCAAAGGTTCGGATGTTTTCATGCAACTTGTCGTTAAAGGCTTTCGAGTTGGTGTTGATATCAAGGTAAGTGTCGAGAGTGCATAACTCGATTAATAAATTGATGTTCAATACGAAATTATAGGTTTCAACCATGAAACTGTTGACTGTGTCGGACAATTGAACTTCCTGTTCATTGGCTTCACTGGCTAACGGCGCGGAGAGTATCAATCCGAATAAAATAGAACGAAAGGCTTTCACAGCAAACTCCTGCTTATTGTCATTGTTTAAAAAATATAGCCGAATGACTATAAATTGCAATTTACCCCGCTTGTAATCGACGGTTTAGCGAAGGTATAACTTGTAAATCAATTTATGGATCCAGCGTCCGTAAGGCGGCATTGCCAATTTGGCTGAATTAAACTTTCCTTTTTTAAACACCGATTTGGTTTTAGAAAAAGTCAGAAAGCCTTCTTTGGCGTGGTATTGTCCCATGCCGGACGGACCGACTCCGCCAAATGGCAGGTCGTCTTGCGCAACATGCGTCACCGTATCGTTAATGCAAACGCCACCGGCGTGAGTGTGCCGCAGAATGCGGCGCTGTAACTTTTTATTAAAGGTCATTAAGTACAAGGCCAATGGTCGAGGTTTGTGCTGAATAAACCGTATGGCGTCGTTAATATGCTGGTAACTGAAAATCGGTAAAATTGGGCCGAAGATTTCCTGTTGACTCAGGTTGATATGCTCGGGCGGATCCAGAACCAGAGTTAACGGAATTTTCCGTTTGTCCGGCTCGAACGACTCATTGCCCGGATTCAGGGTGATTAACTCGCACCCGGCAGCCTTGGCTTCGGCAAGCCAGGCCTGCAATCGCCCAAACTGGGATTCGTTAATAATGGCGGTAAAATCCGGGTTGTTCGAAATACTCGGGTACAAGGCCTGAAATTGATTTTCCAGTAGCTCGACCAATTCGGCAACTTTGTCTTTGGGGCATAACACGTAATCGGGGGCGACGCAGGTTTGTCCGGCATTCAGACATTTGCCGTAAATCATGCGTTCTACCGCCATTTTCATTGGCGCGTCGTCACCAATCAGTACCGGTGACTTGC
>JBPEWV010000196.1:0-3664 GCA_052032335.1 Pleionea sp.
CACCATCGACGCCATTCCTGCCTCTAATATAACCGTGTGACGAATAATGTCTGGCACTGCAAAAGGCTGTAAGGCCAACCAGACTAGCATTGGTGCGATCAATAATTTAAACACCAATCCAAACGCTATGGGCGCGCGTTCTTCTCTGGGTAATATGAATTGCCATTGAAACCCTACCGCCACCATCACCACTGGCACTAACGTTGCCCCAAACACTCTAAAGGTCTGCTGCAAATCTTCATTGACCACTATGAAACTGAGAATCACAGCAATCAACAAAGCAACAAACGGCGGAAAGGTAATGATTTTATATGCGACTGAGCGTACCGAAAAAGCACTGTCGCCATGTATCGCCAACACCAGAGGACCATAAGTCGCCAATGCTAAAAAACTGCCCAACTGATCGTATAAAATTGCGTACAGCACAGCATCGTCACCAATTAGCGCCGCTACCAGGGGAATTCCAACAAACGAGGTGTTCCCCAAAGGCACCAGCAGTAGCAATACACAACGTGTCGATGGTGACCAGTTAAACCAGCGGCTCACCATCCACACACTCACAGCAGAAACAATCAACATCGACCAGGCAACGGCCATTGGAATCAATGCTGCAGTGGTCAAGCTCAACTTAGGTACGGTGGACAAAATTAATGCAGGTAACGCCACCCAAATAACATAGCGATTCAGCACGTCCGCCGTGTTGTCAGGAAAGTCGGTGAATCGTTTGAATAAAAGCCCCGCAAGTAAACCGATTGCAATAACTATAAATGCAGACATTAATCAGCGCTCGTTGATAATTCAGAAACGGTTTTACCACTGCAGTAATTCAGCACACGAATTAACTGACACTGCAATTGTTCGCAAGCGTATTGCAGGTTTTCCACAAATTGCTCTTCTGACGTGCCCGGCTCATCCAGCAAATTAGTGATCGATTTTACCGCTAAAAACGGCTGTTGCCTTAACCAACAAACCCAGGCAATAGCAGCCGCTTCCATTTCCTTTGCAACAGCATTGAATCGTTCGATCACCGCTATGTCTCTGTCACTTTTTTCCAGCGAACTGCCGGTTGATATAACGCCGTAAGGTAAATTTAAATCTTTTGCCATTTGTGTGACGTTCATTGCTGGATAGTGCCCGATGCCCGACTCTGCAAATCCCTCCAACGGAACCCGCCTATCGTGAAACACAAACCGATCGTGACTCAGGTAGACCGTACCAATGGCAGCACCTCGTTTCGAAAAACCGCCCGCCGTTCCAGCACTGATTATCAAGTCGGGTTGTAACGCTTCTATCACAGCGTGTGACATTAAAGTTGCAGCCTGAGTGCCGATATTATCGACCTGGTAACGCGGGTCGACCCCACTGACCACCAAGGTTATCTCCAACGACTCAAGCGCCCCCGTATAGGTTTGAAACGGTAAGTAGTCGGGCAAAAGATTCGACTTTGTCATTCCAAGCTGCTCAATTAGCGGACGGGCTTCGTCTGCCATCGCCATCAAAACCGCTATTTTCTTTATGGGTTGATTACTTTGTGCCATCGATTAAGTCATCACATTGATTAAAGAATTCAAAGTTTGGTCAAAAACACCATCATCGCCGAGCCATTAAATCATAACTCAATGATTTAATTAACTAATTTTTCTGGCTCATAACTTGCACACGTTAAGGTTGACCACATTATTAATGTAAAACAATACAAAAGGAATGTTATGCGACTGTTTAAAAAAGCACTGATCACAGTTTTCGGTTTGGCGCTGTTGCTGATCGGCATTGTGTTTATTGTTTTACCGGGACCGGCCGTTCTTATTATCCCACTGGCATTGGGCCTGTTGGCTATTGAATACCCTGTCGCAAAAAAGTGGCTGAGAATCTTTCAAAAACGCATGAAGAATACCGCACAGTGGGCCGATGCAAAATGGCGTACTTTTAAAAATCGCACATAAAAAAGGCGAACCTCGGGTTCGTCACTTCGACTCATCAGCTGACTCGCTAATTCCCACGACTTGTCCGCTTGAACTATCAACTATTAGGAATGAGAACTTCAATTCGAACGTTAACTAAGTAACAACATCAAGTCGAAATTTTATAATTTTACTCAGATCGACAATATTGGTAATCATCAAACCCAAATTCAAATGTCTTTCTAAATAAATTATTCTTTAGAAAGTCCTTATATAAATCGTATATGAGCATCACTTCTTCATCTTGTTCTAACGATGAAATACTTGTTGGTTCTACAATACTCAAACCGCTGGACACAAGCTTCTGTTTATAGGTTGTTTTTTCATCTTTCGGGATTGCTAATGGAAATGTAAAAATATTACCTACTTTAAAGTTAGAATGAGATGTGACGCCTAACCGCACAACTAAATTCATATTTTTTAAATAGTCAAATATAGGTTGCTTATCTCCAAAATTTAAAGAGGGATGTGTAAAAATCAATCGTTCAAGAGCATTAACACTAAAGTCAGAATTCTTAATAGTGCCTCCTTTTTCAATAAATTTATCAAACATTCTCGCTGTTCCGTGATGAATAATTGATTCTAAAAGGTTGGTCGGTTGAAAGTTCGCGGAATCAAGAATGGGTTCATTAACATCTTTAACTCCATCAAAAAGTCGAATAATAATACCTTCACTTAAGTCTCCACTTTTGATAAGACTCGATAGATTTTCAGTAGATAACAGTTTTCTATCCAAAAACGCTTGGAATTTTTTCTGACCACTCGCTAAAAGCGACTTTATCGACTCAGAGCTGAATGAAAAAGACACATTGTCGGGCAAAGTATTTCCAAAAATCTGAAGCTCTCTTTGCTCACTGTAACTTGATTGATCGATTAACCTTTTACTTAAGCGGTAGGCAGCAAAGGAATTGTCAATTAAAGCAACAGCTTTTAAAACATTATCCTTACTATAGTCCCTAAGAAGACTATTTGAAAAGTGGATAGTCGACTCACTTAGATACCACCTGCTATTAATAATTTTTCGTAGAATTAACTCACACTCTTTTTTTGAGGGTAGTATTTTATTTGAGGTGTTTAATTCTACGCTCTTCACTACTTCAGACTTATCGACGCTATTGTCAGATTCTTTAACTTCGGAGGTAACTTCTACCGAAGGCTCCTTAAACAGGAAAAACGTACCTAAAACAAGTAATCCGATTAAAAATAAAAAAAAGGTAAGCCTTTTCATACGAACTCCTTAAAAATAAGGTGAGCTATGGGCTCACCTATTAATCCATTAAAATGCTTAACTTACATGTTGCGACGATATTGACCGCCAACATCATAAAGAGCACCAGAGATTTGCCCAAGCGTACAGTATTTCGTGGCTTCCATCAGTTCATTAAAAATGTTCTGATTGTGCAATGCCGCTTCCTGTACCTTTGAGAGTACCTGATTGCCTTCATCGGCAAAACGCGCTTGCTGTTGTTTAACAGTATTGATTTGATACTCGCGTTCTTCTTTGGTCGAACGAATAACTTCTTGTGGAATGTTAGTTGGCGATCCTTTTGACGACAAGAAGGTGTTCACACCAATGATGGGCAATTCACCTGTGTGCTTGAGCGTTTCGTAATACAAGGACTCTTCCTGGATTTTCGAACGCTGATACATGGTTTCCATGGCTCCTAATACACCACCACGTTCAGAGATACGCTCAAATTCCA
>JBPEWV010000197.1:0-3774 GCA_052032335.1 Pleionea sp.
AGGTTGGGTACTGTACTTCACCCACCACGCTGACTTCTTGACGGAACGAAGGCACGATAAACTTGTCGCCGTCTTTCAAAATTACATCTTCTGTTTTATTCGCCAGTATGTCG
Source organism: Pleionea sp. (assembly GCA_052032335.1). GTDB lineage: Bacteria > Pseudomonadota > Gammaproteobacteria > Enterobacterales > Kangiellaceae > Pleionea. Next base: position 114 of record JBPEWV010000197.1, read on the forward strand.
TTCATATCAACGACTAAACGGCCTAACGCTTCAGAGGTGTTTAATGACTCCATCAACTGCTCTAACGAGTTCAGGTTGGCGCTTTTACCGGTGTTGGATTGCTCCAATTGTGAGTTAGCGATGTCTGCCTTTAAGCGCTCGCGTAATTCTTTTAACTGCTTTTCTTCTCGTTCTTTCAAGTCTACCCGGGTAAAAACGGTTGCCTCTACATGGGCAAAGTCGCTGAATCCCCCCACGCGTTTGATTAAATCTTTCAGCGTTTCGCCTTTTTTAATACGATAGGTACCCGGAAACTTTACTTCGCCTTGCACCTCGACCATGGCAAATTCTCGATATTCCGGCCGCTGACGAATATTGACCACATCGCGGGACTTCAGCATAAAGGGTTTCGACGAAGGTCCATCCATCAATGTAATGGTGTGATGTTCCACTTGGGTCAGCTCAGGATTATCGAGCGATATGCGCGAAACCTCGCCACTTAAGGTGTAAGCGGATTCCGCTAAACCACCTGCAAGCTCAATTAATTCTTGAGCCGACATATTATTTGCTAACGGGTATTCGCCCGGAAACCGAACCATTCCCGATACAGAAACCACTTTGGCGCTGTTACCGGAACTCGCTTGGCCTTTCAAAAGATTGAGTAACGGCTGTAAGGTCAAGCGGCGATTTTCGTTGTACCCCAAAACGATGAGCTCGTCTTGCGGCTTTAACACCTTATTAAAACGAGAAGACGGCTCGGTCAATGCTTTGGCAAGGTCTACCACTTCAATTTCAACCGACTCTAAAGGTTGAATCTTACGGATCAGCAATGCGCTACTCAATTGCGGCAATGGTTTCAGTGCTTTTACCGATCGCACCAGATCAGACACCCGTAAATTTGGTCGCCATGCCATTTTTTTCGGACGATAGACATGGCCAGAAAGTTTAACGGAACCTCGATTGACATCCACGCGTTCACGAATGGTGATGTAATCGCCTGACTTCAACGTTTCGCTGGACTTTTGTGGGTTATTTATTTCGAGTACGGTTGTAAAGCCTTGTTCATTAACGCGGGTTAATTGCGCTTCGTTTTTATAAGCCGTGGCACTTAACCCACCCGCCAGTGCAATCAATTCTTTCACCGAGTTTTCGCGTTTTAACTCGTAAATTGCAGGACGTTTAACCGCGCCAGTAATGGAGACGGTCTTGCCTACCGGTGGTATATAAATCACATCGCCGGGTAATAACCTTGCATCGTCAGAGGTGTCACCCTTCAATAACAAATCATACAGATCGATTGATGCAACGGTCTTACCGCTGCGTTTTAACTGAATGTTTCTTAATGAACCTATGTCATTCAGTCCACCGCTTAAAAATAGTGCGTTAGTAATGGTCGATAAAGATGAAACCGTGTATGAGCCAGGCTTGTATGCTTCGCCCAGCACAAAAACCTGAATAGAGCGAAGCTCTCCTAAGGAAATCGCAGCATCAACCCCAATCATTTGCTCTTTGATACGTTTGTGGAGTAATTCTTTTGCTTCCTGGAAAGACAAGCCAGCTAACGAGATAGGACCCAACTCGGGGAACTTGATTTGACCGTTTCGATTTACCAATAAGGACAGTTGTTGACTCATTTTGCCAAACAGTTGAATATCGAGCGTATCGCCGGGGCCAATCACGTAATTGACTGGTACAGGAATGTTGGTTGCTGGCGCAAAAGTGGTGGGCTCACCGGCAAATAATTCGTAGCCAAAAGGTTTCAATTCAAATTCGTTTTGTATTTTTTGCCCTTCGATTTTCTTTTGCGCCTGTTCGGTGATTTCGGCCAACTGCTCTGGCGACATGGCGGCGATTTGTTCGGGACTGAAAATGGCCAATGGATTGTCGATCTCGTCTTCAGATTCCATTGTTGGTTGGGTTGCTTTTGGCGCCTTATCCAAGGTGCTATTCCTCGGAGTCACCAACTGCGGCTGATCCAGTGTTTCGGCTTGAGAAGAATTGGCCACGGAGGAACAAAGGGCGTCTAGATCGTACCCTGCTGCTTTGGCCATTTGCTTTTGCTGCGCTGTTGCGTTTTGACACATTTGCTGCGCCTTGGACACATCAATTTGCTGCGCACCTATTGCAACAGAGCTGAGAAGTAATAAAAATCCTGCTTTTATAAAATTCATCGTTTTAACTTTCTTTTAGCTGTCGGCTCGATTGGACAAAATTTTGGAATCGACGTTCCCGCGAAGTCTCAATAAAGTATGGCATTTGGGTACGCTACCGCCCCTGAATTCAGGCTTTCAGAGCGCCTTGGGTGGAACCAAATTTTGCGAGACGCTATTGTAAAGAAACTTGGACGACAATGAAACGACAAACAAAGGTTAAATGGATAATTTATTGTCAGATTTGACTCCGAGAACTAGTTCACACTTATTTCACTGAGCTTTACCGCCAATTTTTGCTGTTTACCGAGTATATTCAGCAAGATAATGGCTCTTTCTTCACCATTTAGGGATTCGAAAATAGCGTCAAGATCTTTAAATGGTCCATCTTTAATTCGTACCCTGGCCCCTTTTTCAGGAACTTCCGTCAGTTTGAGTGGTTGTTGCTCAACTCTTGCTCGAAAATGCTCCACGATGGCGCTTTCAACTTTGGCGGGCTTTCCTGAAAATCGGATGAAATCACGGATGCCCCGCGTAGAGCGAATTTTACTCCAAAGAGGGTCGTGTTCAGAGAGTAGAATAAAAAGGTAGCCCGGAAACAACGGCTCAATTCGTGTGATCCGTTTGCCTCGCACGAGTTTCTCCACTTCCACTTCGGGCAAAAAGAACTCCACCTGTTGATTAACCAGATGTTCTTTTGCTCGAGCTTCTTGCTTCGGCTTAGTGGCGACCAAATACCAGGCGCGTTGCATCAAGACTTCTCCGCCAGACCAAGGGCACTAAAATAGGCCTCATTCTTTTCGTTTAAGTCAGCAAGCAATTTGTCAAAGCCAAATTCTTCGAGCATACCCTGATAATAACTTCGCTTCATCCGGGTGTAACGAATTCCTTTAAAACGAATATCACGAAACATCCACTGCTGGTTTTGCTTTATCAAACTTAAATCGACCGTAAGATCGGGCATGTAATCCAGCTCAATGGCAATGGTTAACCAGCCTTTGTCACCTTCGTTGTTTAATTGAATGGACTGTAACGTCACAGGCTGACCGGAATAATATTGATGCGCCTCCATAAAATAGCGGGTCAAGGTGTCGCGAAATGCCAACCGTAATGCTTTTTTTTGTTGACTGGATAACGGCTCCCATCGAGAACGCCCAACCATCGCAAGTAAGGTTGCGTCGACGTCCCAGAAATCGACAATATACTCTTCTGCTAGCTGACGCAGCTTTGAAGCCTGCTGGTATTGTTCCGGCTTTTGTTTTAACTCGTTGAACACTTCATGCAACTGAGTTTCGAAAAACTGCCGCACAGCGCCGTCTCCTCCTGAGCAGCGCCCTGAAACCAAGGACAATATAAGCAGTAAAATGAGTGAAATGGACTTCATAATTCCTCTGACTGGGCATCTGAAGAAAACGTGGATTATATCAAATATGACCCGCGGCTGTGAAAGGAAGTTCGGGGAAATTGAGGTTCTAGTTGCTAGTTGCTAGTTGCTAGTTGCTAGTTGCTAGTTGCTAGTTGCTAGTTGCTAG
>JBPEWV010000198.1:0-34652 GCA_052032335.1 Pleionea sp.
CGATTAATATCGCGCCACTTTCGACATCGTAAAAGCGCAGTAACAAATTCACCAGAGTCGATTTGCCGGCACCGCTGCGACCCACCAGGCCAATTTTTTCGCCCGGCTTAATATCTAACGACAGGTTTTCGATAACACCGCCACCCTTACCATAATGAAAAGTAACGTCTTTAAACTCAATGCGACCTTTGTTTACTTCAATACTGTCAGCGTTTTCTTGATCGGTTACCGTTTGCGGTTTCGCCAGGGTATTTATACCATCACTTACCGTACCAAGATGTTCGAATAAACCACTGATCTCCCACATCACCCATTGCGACATACCGTTGAGTCGCAGCGCGATACTGACAGCGATAGCAATAGCACCCACAGAGACAGCACTGATTGACCACAAATAGATGGACGCGGCACCTACCGCAAACACCAGCAAATAATTTAAGCTTTGAACCGTTACAATAAGTCCGGTGACTTTGCGCATTTGGCGATAAACAGTTTGCAAAAAACCGTCCATACTGTCTTTGGCATACTCCGCTTCTTGCTGCGTATGGGCAAATAATTTCACGGTTGAAATATTACTGTAGCTATCGACCACTCGGCCGGTCATAACTGAACGTGCGTCAGCCTGGGCAGCAGAGATTTTCTTTAATTTGGGTATAAAGTAGGTTAAGGCAGAGACATAAATAACAAACCATCCGATAACGACTAGCATCAGCCGATAATCAGACTGAGCGATCAGAATAATGGCAGAAGTAAAATACACCGCAATGTACAAAATCACATCCAATAATTTCATCACGGTTTCGCGTACCGACAAAGAAGTCTGCATCACTTTGGTTGCGACACGACCAGCAAAGTCATTCTGAAAAAAGGTGACGCTTTGACCCAATAGATAACGGTGGGCATTCCAGCGGATTGACATGGGAAAGTTTCCCAATAGCGATTGATGAGTTAAGTTGGTGTGAATGAGTGCCAACAGCGGTAAAATCACAACCAGTAAAATTCCCATCCAAATTAAATCGTCTTTAAACTTGTCAAAAAACTCCGTTGGTTCGTTTTCAGACAGCAAGTCGACCAGTTGCCCCATAAAACCAAATAATGAGACTTCAAAAATAGCAATCAGTACCGTGGACAACGACATCAATAACAGCGGCTTTTCCATACCGCGTGTATAATGCCGACAAAATGCGTACAGGCCTTTCGGTGGCTGTTCGGGCGACGACTCGGGAAACGCCCGGGTCATTTTTTCAAAAAACTGATAGAAAGCTTTCATTATTAAACCGGAAATTTGAATCTCGCGTTATGCAACGCGAAAAAGATAAAACTCGAGACCACCAACCTGCTTTTCTTTGATACGCTCCCAGTTAACAGGGAACTCGATAGGATCGGAGTGCTTCTCCCGTTCGACATATACCAAAGTATTGGGCCGAACAAACTGCTCATTGTTTAAGTTTGCTAATGTGGTTTGTAAATATTCCTGATAGAAGGGTGGGTCAACAAATATAATATCGTAGGGTTGTTGGTTCTTCTTAAACACCACTTCGGCACTGGTATTGAAGACTTTGTAATTGGAAAATTGCAATTCTTTTAAGTTGCGATGGATATTATCGGCGGCGCGTTTGTTTTTTTCGACAAACACAACGTTTTCTGCGCCACGCGACAAGGCTTCTATTCCAAGCGCCGCGCTGCCGGCGAACAAGTCCAGGCAACGCGCACCTTCAATGTCATACATCAACCAGTTGAACAGCGTTTCCCGCACTCTATCCAACGTCGGTCGTAAACCCGAAACTTCGGTAAACTTGAGTCGACGACCCTTCCATCGACCACCGATGATCCGGACGTATCCAGTTTTGGAGCCCTTGGTAGGCTTACGTTTGGTTTGGTGAATCATGCACTGTCTCACTATGGCTTTAAGGCATAAAATGGTAGGATAGCGAACAATTTCTAGCCCTGTCGGTTAAATTTCATCCGACTCCCGACTTACCGATTAATTGAAAGAATAAATTTTTATGTCAGACAAAGAGAATTCTACCACAAAGAAGAAGTCCGGCGGTCTATTCGGCTGGTTGAAAAAAGACAAAAGCGAAACAACGGAAGCACAGCCCCCTGCATCGGAAGTCACTGTCGATGAAAAACCTGAAGCTGAACCCACCACGCTCGCCGAGACACAAGAACGACCCGGTGCCGATAATAAGCAGGGTTTTTTCGCTCGTTTAAAATCGGGTTTGACCAAAACACGCTCAAATTTCTCTGAAGGAATTGCCAGCTTAGTGTTGGGCAAAAAGTCAATTGACGATGATTTACTCGAAGAAATCGAAACCCAGCTGTTGATGGCCGATGTTGGTGTTGAAGCTACGTCTGTAATCATTAACGATTTAACCGAACGCACAGCGCGTAAAGAGCTGACCGATCCGGCCGCATTAATGAATCGGTTGAAGCAATTATTGGCCGATATGATAGAGCCCGTGGCCAATCCGTTAACCATTAACACCCGTCAGCATCAACCTTTTGTTATTTTAATGGTCGGTGTGAACGGCGTCGGCAAAACCACCACCATTGGTAAGCTGGCCAAACAGCTCAAAGGTCAGGGTCTGTCGGTTATGCTGGCAGCCGGTGATACCTTTCGGGCCGCCGCGGTAGAGCAACTGCAAGTCTGGGGACAGCGAAATTCGATTCCCGTTGTTGCTCAACACGAAGGAGCTGATTCGGCCTCGGTGATATACGACGCACTTCAGTCGGCCCAGTCAAAGGGCGTAGATGTGGTGATCGCCGACACAGCAGGACGACTGCACACCAAAGACAATCTGATGGAAGAGTTGCGCAAAGTTAAGCGAGTGATGCAAAAACTGGACGTTTCGGCACCGCACGAAACCATGCTGGTAGTCGATGCCGGAACCGGACAGAATGCTTTGAATCAGGCCGAGCAATTTAACAACGCGGTAGAGTTGACCGGTATTACCCTGACCAAACTCGACGGCACTGCTAAAGGTGGTGTAGTCTTTGCGTTGGCACAAAAGATGAAAACGTCGATTCGCTTTATTGGTGTCGGAGAAAGTTTGGACGATCTCAGACCATTTCATGCCAACGAGTTTATAGACGCATTGTTTGATCGCGGCGACAACGACGCTTAAAACGATAATAAGAAAATGCAAACATGATTCAGTTTAACGAGGTTTCCAAACGTTATCCCAATGGGCACGAGGCGCTTAGAAACGTCAACTTTACCCTGGGCAATGGCGAGATGTCCTTTCTGACCGGCCATTCGGGCGCAGGCAAAAGTACCCTATTGAAACTGATCTGTGTGATGGAAAAACCGACTTCCGGTCAGGTCATCATCGACGGCAAAAATGTCGGCCGCGTCAGTCGACGAAAAATACCATTCATTCGCCGCAATATCGGCATGATTTTTCAAGATCATCGCTTACTGTTTGATCGTACCGTTTTTGATAATGTCGCTTTACCATTGGTCATTGCTGGCTACCCGCATCGCGAAATTGGTCGCCGCGTTCGTGCGGCTTTGGACAAAGTTGGGCTGCTTTCAAAAGAGAAACTTTATCCGATCATGTTGTCGGGGGGAGAACAGCAACGTGTCGGAATTGCGCGCGCGGTCGTCAACAAACCACCTTTGCTGCTTGCCGATGAACCAACCGGAAACCTGGATCCCGAATTATCAGCAGAAATCATGTCGTTGTTCGAACAATTCAATCAGGTTGGGGTGAGCGTGCTCATCGCCTCGCACGATCTGGGCCTGATTGCGCGATTGCCGTATCGTGTCATCGCTTTGAAAGACGGCCAACTGATCCATGATCAACTGCAACAACCGCGAGGAGCGTCTTGATGAATCAACACGACGCCAGCGGCTTAAAAGGCGCGCACAAGTCAGCCGGAAGCACCTTTGGTTCTCGAATCAAAATGGGGTTGAGACAACATGCTCAGGAATGCCGCAAAGGGCTACAGGAAATTTTTCGCGCACCCATTTCCAGTTTTATGACCATTGCGGTGCTTGCCATTGCGCTCGCTTTACCGGCCGGATTCCATGTGTTTCTTAAAAACGCACAAACGGTTTCCAGCGGCTGGGACAACGCCACACAAATTTCGCTGTTCGTTCGAATGGACGTACCTGAAAAGGCTGTAAAAACGCTGCAGGAACAATTGCAAAAATCGGCCAAAATCGCCGAGGTCAAACTGATCACCGCCGAAACCGGACTGGAAGAATTTCGAGAACTGTCCGGTTTTGGCGAGGCCCTATCGTTTCTTGATGACAACCCGTTGCCCGATACCCTGGTGGTAACGCCCACCAATGCCCACAGCACGCCCGAAGCCTCAGAGGCCTTGCTGGCTGAACTGCAGGAGCGGCCCGAAGTGGAACTGGCACAGCTGGACCTGCAATGGGTAAGAAAACTCTACAGCATGATGGCCATTGCGGAGAAAGCGGTTTCGGCATTGGGCCTGATTCTCGGACTATCCGTGTTATTGATCGTCGGTAACACCATACGACTGGCGATCCAGAACAAACGCGAAGAAATTCAGATCATCAAGCTGGTGGGAGCGACGGATGCGTTTATTCGACGACCGTTTCTGTACAGTGGCCTGTGGTTTGGTATTTTTGCCGGTGTATTATCCTGGATTTTGGTCAATTCCAGTGTATTCTGGTTAAAAGATCCGGTGCGCAACCTGGCAGGCTTGTACGAAAGTCAGTTTCGTTTATCTGGCTTATCCTTCTTTGAAGTGATGCAACTTATTGGAATTGCGACCTTTTTGGGTTTGCTTGGGTCCTGGCTGTCGGTGGGACGACACATCAAGGACATCGAACCCACCTAGGGCGGCCGATAGGCAAGCCAGGTGAAATGTAACGACTTATGATCAGGCCTTGAAAGCCGCGGGATTGGCGGCATATTCCTAGACTAACGTTTTGGCTTAAGGATGAAACTTTTTGTCGAGTTAGCACTCTATACTAACGACTGCTAAAAATTAGCATTTGAATGCGTTCGATGCTACTATTAGCGGTCCAAAATACTTGGTGTAGGTAGCTGATTCCAAGAGATTAGGAGAACTATGAACACTCAGCTTATGAATCAAAATTTTGCTTTATCGGTCCCTCAGGGAAGCATTGAAGCGTACGTTCACGCCGTTAATGCCATCCCGGTACTGAGTGCAGAAGACGAGCAAGAACTGGCCCGACGATACCGCGACAATGAAGATCTGGAAGCGGCGCGTCAGTTGGTTTTGTCGCACTTACGTTTTGTGGTCCATATCGCACGTAGTTACAACGGCTACGGTCTGCAGCAGGCAGACTTGATTCAGGAAGGTAACGTCGGACTGATGAAAGCCGTCAAACGCTTCGATCCCGATGTGGGCGTTCGCTTGATTTCGTTCGCCGTACACTGGATCAAAGCTGAAATTCATGAATTTGTGTTGCGCAACTGGCGCATCGTCAAAGTCGCCACCACCAAAGCGCAACGTAAATTATTCTTTAATCTACGCGGCTCAAAAAAACGTCTTGGCTGGTTTAATAACGGCGAGGTATCTGCTGTCGCCAAAGATCTGGGTGTGAGTGAAGCGGAAGTTCGGCGCATGGAAGGACGACTCAACGCTCGCGACATGGCTTTTGATGCACCTGCAGCAGACGACGATGACAGTGCTAATTTTGCACCGGCCCAATTCCTAGAAGATCACTCCATGGATCCGGCCGCTGTTTACGAAAAAGACAACTGGCAAAGTCACCACGAAACCAAGCTGATAAGCGCTATGAAAAACCTTGACGACCGAAGTCAAGATATCGTCAAGCGACGCTGGTTGGATGACGATAAAGCCACGCTGCAAGAGCTAGCGGACAAATACAGCGTTTCAGCCGAGCGCGTTCGACAGCTCGAGAAAAACGCGATGAAAAAATTGAAAGCATCAATTGTCGCCTAGTTCGTTCCTTTGTATTCCGAAAAGCGCCCAAAGTGGCGCTTTTTTTATGTCCAACGTAAATCAAGCTGACACCTCTGTTCGAAATTCATCTCAAACAAATCGTTTAATTTTGTTAAACACGTCGCAAAATCAACTACACTTTTATATAAACACGAAGACAACCCCGAAAAACGGAATAAGAGGAGAAAGCCATGTCTCGATTCTCTCTGGGATTAGCAGTCTTCTCACTTGTCATGCTTGTTGGGTGCGGCGAGCCACCCCAAAAGCAAACTCAAAAACAAGTCGAGAAGCAGCCCGAAGTTAAGCAACCTGCTTGCGAACTAACCATGGGCTGGGATCCATGGGAACCCTACATGTATTTAGCACCGGGAAACAAAGTTTCCGGCCTGGACGTGGAGCTGGTTAAAGCGATGGCCAAAGAAGCCAAGTGTGAGCTCAATTTTGTCCAACACGACTGGATGACTTTATTAGAAAAAGTGCGGAACGGTGAAGTGGATCTGGTTGCCAGCGCGTCAGTCACTGAAAAACGAAAGCAGTTTGCCATGTTTTCCGATCCCTATCGCTCTGAAAATTTTGTGCTCTATGTGCGAGCCGGCGATACCGATAAATTCGATGCGGACATCACAAAAATTGTTGCGTTAGGCCACAAAGTTGGCGTAACGACCGATTACATATACGGCGAGACTGTCTCCAAACTGCAAGACGACACACAATACGCCAATCAATTTGTCTATTCTGCCGTTGGCGAGGCTAACTACTACAATCTGCTGCAACATAATGTTGATGTAATTATCGAAGATCCTTTCGTAGGTGCCTACAATTTAAAGCGCAAAGGTATTGATGATCAAATCGAACAACTCGCAGTGAAAATTCACAGCGGCGATGTGCATTTGATGTTCAGTATGCAATCAGTGGATCACACAACCGTCAGTCGATTTAACGATGCGTTGAAGAAAATTAAAGCCTCGGGAGCTTACAAAGATATACTCGATCGTTATTTAATGTAATTCGAACCGACACTAATATAAGGGCAGCTTTGCTGCCCTTATTGTTAAATGTCTTCGCCCATCTGTCGTTTGATGTCGAGAATGTCGGCAAAAATATGCTCTTTCGACACCCCCTGATCTTTCAGGTCGTTAAACACTGCCATGACCATGGCTTCTGATCCCGAAATGTAAAAGTCTTTATCGGTTAAATCATCAAAGCGTTTAATCGCTGCTTGATGAGGGAAGCCGGTTTCACCTTGCCAATTGGTGTCATCTCCCGATATCACGGGCACATAATCAAAGTTCGCGTAGTTCTGTTGCCAGGATTTAGGTAACGAATCGAGATACAGATCGTCCTCGATTTGCGCACCCCAAAACAAGCTAAAATGCCGCGCATCCTGTTTTGCAAATGCCGACTCAAGAATCGCTTTGATTGGAGAAAAACCAGTACCGCCGACAATACACACCACATCGCGATCGCCATTGCGTAATACGCAATTACCCATGGGGACCTGAACGTGGGCTTTTTGAGTTGTTTTTAATTGTTCCATAATTTCCTCGGCAAGCGAATGGCCGGGAATTAATTTGATGTGCAACTCTAAAAACTCTCGCTCTTCCGGAGCATTTCCAATTGAAAAGGGAATCCATCGACCACCATCGGTCTGCAGGGTCAAATATTGCCCCCCTTGATAATCGACTTGAGACAACGCCTCAGAATGCAATCGCACCCGGTGCACATCCTTTCCCAGTAAATCGATGGTTTTCACCTGACAGTATAATTCTTCCACAATTACTCCATTATGTTGAGTTGTTCCCAAAGAGCATCGACCCTTTGTTTTATATCTTCACTCATGGTGATGACTTCGCCCCATTCACGATCCGTTTCTCCGGGCCACTTATTGGTCGCATCGATCCCCATTTTAGAACCTAGACCCGAAACTGGAGACGCGAAATCCAGATAGTCGATGGGGGTATTTTCAATCATGGTAGTATCCCGCGCCGGATCGACTCGGGTGGTCAAAGCCCAGATAACGTCCTGCCAATCTCTGGCGTTCACATCATCGTCGGTGACCAGAACGAATTTAGTGTACATAAATTGACGCAGGAAAGACCAGACGCCCAACATCACTCGTTTGGCATGGCCCGGATACTGCTTTTTCATGGTGACCACCGCCATGCGATAGGAGCAGCCCTCTGGCGGTAGATAAAAATCAACGATTTCAGGAAACTGGCGTTTTAAAATGGGCACAAACACTTCGTTCAGAGCGACGCCAAGAATAGCGGGTTCATCCGGTGGGCGCCCGGTGTAAGTGCTGTGATAAATGGGATCTTTACGCATGGTGATGCGTTCGATGGTGAACACAGGGAATTCATCAACCTCGTTGTAATAGCCAGTGTGATCACCAAAAGGGCCTTCCGGTGCCATATCGTCCGGATAAATGACCCCTTCGAGCACAATCTCGGCGCTCGCAGGCACCTGTAAGTCGTTGCCAACGGACTGCACCAACTCTGTTTTCTTGCCGCGCAATAAACCAGCAAAAGCGTATTCACTTAAATTATCGGGTACTGGCGTTACTGCCCCCAAAATAGTGGCAGGATCAGCGCCCAGAGCAACCGAAATCGGGAAAGCTTCTCCCGGATGGGCTTGTTGCCACTCTTTAAAATCGAGTGCGCCACCGCGATGCGACAACCAGCGCATGATCACCCGGTTTTTACCAATCACCTGTTGGCGATAAATGCCCAGGTTTTGCCGGGCTTTGTCGGGACCTTTGGTTATCACCAATCCCCAGGTTATCAGGGGTCCTGCATCACCGGGCCAGCAGGTTTGCACCGGTAGCGTCGAAAGATCGACCTGATCGCCTTCTAACACAATTTCCTGACACGGCGCTTTTTTAACCACTTTCGGTCCCATATTCAACACTTGCTTAAATATGGGTAATTGCGACCAGGCTTCTTTAATACCTTTGGGTGGCTCGGGTTGTTTTAAGAAAGCCAGCAACTCGCCAATTTCGCGCAGTGCGCTGGTGTTTTCCTGCCCCATGCCCATCGCAACGCGCTTTGGTGTACCAAATAAATTGGCGAGCACCGGAATTTCGTAGCCTTTGGGATTTTCAAACAGTAAAGCTGGTCCGCCTGCTCGCAAAGTGCGATCGGCGATTTCGGTCATTTCCAGATTGGGGTCGATAGGATGTTTTATGCGCTTCAGCTCACCCTGAGCTTCAAGTTGCTCGATAAAATCCCTTAAATCACGATATTTCATAAATCCCCTGAGATATAAAAGTTAACGTATCGGTTAATACGTTAACTTGATCAGGAAAGATGAAGCGACTATCGCTTCATCGATTCGAAGAACTCGTCGTTGGTTTTGGTTAACGCCAATTTATCAACCAAAAACTCCATTGCCTCGATTTCCTGCATTGGGTGAACAATTTTTCTTAAAATCCACATTTTTTGCAGTTCTTCTGGCGACGTCAGCAAATCTTCTTTTCGCGTACCCGAGCGATTAATATTGATAGCGGGGAAGACCCGTTTCTCGGCAATCTTTCGATCGAGGTGCAACTCCATGTTGCCGGTACCTTTAAATTCTTCGTAGATAACTTCGTCCATTTTTGAGCCGGTATCGATCAGCGCCGTTGCAATAATGGTCAAGCTACCACCTTCTTCAATGTTTCGAGCCGCACCAAAGAATCGTTTTGGTCGTTGTAACGCATTAGCATCGACACCACCGGTTAATACTTTTCCAGATGATGGAATAACCGTGTTATACGCTCGTGCCAGTCGGGTAATCGAATCGAGTAGAATGACCACGTCTTTCTTGTGTTCTACCAATCGTTTGGCTTTTTCAATCACCATTTCGGCCACCTGAACGTGCCGGCTCGCGGGCTCATCAAATGTTGACGCGACCACTTCGCCACGCACAGAGCGCTGCATTTCGGTCACTTCCTCGGGTCGTTCGTCGATCAACAAAACAATTAAGGTACAGTCGGGATTGTTACCAGTAATGGATTGCGCAATATTTTGCATCATCATGGTTTTACCCGCTTTCGGCGGTGACACCACCAGTGCGCGCTGACCCAAACCAATTGGCGCAGCGAGATCGATCACTCGAGCGGTTATGTCTTCGCTACTACCGTTACCACGCTCCATTCGCATCCGCTCATCGGGATGTAAAGGCGTCAAGTTTTCAAACAAAATCTTATTACGTGCGTTTTCTGGGCTATCGAAATTAATCTCACGAACTTTCAATAACGCGAAATAGCGCTCACCATCTTTCGGCGGACGAATTTTTCCGGCAATGGTATCACCGGTTCGTAAACTGAAACGACGAATCTGGCTGGGCGACACGTAAATATCGTCCGGTCCGGCCAAGTAGGACGAATCGGCACTGCGTAAAAAGCCAAAGCCGTCCGGTAAGATTTCTAGAACACCATCACCAAAAATATCTTCACCCGACTTTGCGTGGGCTTTCAAGATAGAAAAGATAATGTCCTGTTTGCGGTTTCGGGCCATGTTGTCCACGCCCAAAGAAGATGCGAGCTCAGTTAGCTCCGTAGCAGATTTTTGTTTCAGTTCCGTTAGATTCATGGTTGGATAATTTTTCGAATGGTTATGGTTAAAATAGATTGTGGCTTAATGCAGAAATCATTCTAAAACTCTGATAAGCGTTAAATCGTTCTAGGTGAATGCTTTTGCCTGGAAATTTTGTTATCGCTGGGAGGCCCCACAGGAAAGCTTTGCAAAACTTAGCATTAAAAATAAACGCTGTAAAGCGTTAAAAGATCGTTGGCAGCCGAGAATGGCCACCAACGTGTCACAAGATTAAATATTGGAGTCTAAAAAGGCCACTAACTGGGATTTGTTAACCGCACCTACCTGAGTCGCTTCTGCGGCACCGTTTTTAAATAACATTAAAGTTGGAATGCCGCGGATGCCGTATTTGGGTGGTGTTGCACTGTTTTCATCGATGTTCAACTTAGCAACTTTCACTTTACCGTCGTATTCGGCGGCAATTTCATCAAGAATCGGAGCAATCATTTTGCAAGGACCACACCACTCTGCCCAATAGTCGACTAACACCGGAACATCCGATTGCAAGACTTCAGATTCAAAACTATCGTCACTCAAATGGACAATTTGGTCGCTCATTAGCAGGTATCTCCTGTGAAATTATCTTTGAAAATGTACGGTCTGAAATAGAGCCGTGAAGTATCAATATGTAGGGATCAGTTTGACAAATTTCAAGTCAGATATCAAAACAATCGGTTTGCAAACTTTGCATTCCCGATTACACTGGTTGCATATTTACGTGGAAAGGTTATGCCAATTGATTCATTATTGAGGCTAACCTTCTGATTTATAACTATAAATAACTCGATCTCTAAAACATCAGAAAATCGGGCAATTATACTATTCGAAGCAATTCTAAAGAAAACAATATGGCAAAACACCTTACCGACGTTTCATTCGCTCAACTCGGCCTGGACCCTCGGCTCGTCAAAGCACTTAAAGCCGCAGACTTTCACTTCTGTACTCCGATTCAATCTTTAAGTCTACCATTAGCCCTTGAAGGGAAAGATGTGGCAGGCCAGGCTCAGACAGGCACTGGCAAAACCATCGCTTTTTTATTGGCCGCACTGGACGAGATTCTGACCCTGCCGGCCGATCCCAACCGACAACAAAATGAACCACGGGTTATCGTTATGGCACCAACGCGCGAGTTGGTGGTTCAGATTTTTGAAGACGCCAAAAAATTGATCAAATACACCGGGATCAGCGTAGGCGCCGTCTACGGTGGTACCGGCTACGACGAACAGAAACAAATGTTACTCGGTGGAGTTGACGTATTAATCGGTACCACAGGCCGACTGATCGACTATTACAAACAGGGCGTTTACGGACTGGACGCGATTGATGTCGTGGTGCTGGACGAAGCCGACCGCATGTTTGACCTGGGCTTTATCGCCGATATCCGTTATATGTTCCGCCGTATGCCACCACCGCAAGATCGCCTCAACATGCTGTTCTCAGCGACTTTGTCGCATCGTGTTAAAGAACTGGCGTACGAACACATGAACACGCCGCAACACGTGCAAATCGAGCCCGAACAAATTACCGCCAAGAAAGTACGAGAAGTCTTGTACTATCCCAGTAACCCCGACAAGCTCTCATTACTGCTTGGCCTGATGAACAAACATCAGCCTGAGAAATCGATGATTTTTGTCAACACCAAACGCGACGCAGAAACCATTTTCTCCATGTTACGGGCGAACGGCTGGAATGTTGGATTGCTCACCGGAGATGTTCCGCAGAAAAAACGCATGGCGCTGCTCGAACGCTTTAAGGCCAATGAAATTCCTGCCTTAATCGCCACCGACGTTGCCGCTCGCGGGTTACACATCGACAGTGTTTCGCACGTTTTCAATTACGATTTACCCGATGATGCTGAAGACTACGTCCATCGAATTGGTCGAACGGCGCGAGCGGGTGCCGAGGGTGATGCCATTTCATTTGCCTGCGAAGACAGTGCGTTTTCACTGCCTGCAATAGAAGACTATATTGAACACGAAATACCCAAAGCCGATATTGACCCAGAACTATTAGCTGAGGTAAAACCTTTCCGTCGGCAACGTACGAGCAAACCCAACAAAGGACGCCAGGGCAATCGTTCTCGATCGAACCAGGCTCGAAATTAAGGACTTTTTACCATGGCGATGGAGCAAGACGCGCCGATTGTTGCTGCGGTTGATCTGGGGTCGAACAGTTTTCATCTGACCCTCGCCAAGGTTCAGCACAATAACCTGAATATCATCGGGCGTCTGAAAGAAAAAGTTCGTCTCGCCGAAGGGCTCGACGAACACAATTATCTCGATCAGGCGTCGCAACTACGCGGACTAAAATGCCTGCAACAATTCAAACAAAGATTACACGACTTACCGGCCACTCAGGTCAAAGCTGTGGGCACCTTTACACTTCGCAAAGCAAAAAATGCGCGCGAGTTTTTACTGAAAGCCCAAGAGGTTCTGGGTTACCCCATCGAAGTCATTTCGGGTAAGGAAGAGGCCCGACTCATTTACGAGGGTGTGGCGCACTTTCAAATTAGCCATCAAAAGCAGCTGGTGATTGATATCGGGGGAGGCAGTACCGAGTTCGCCATCGGCGAAGCCTTCGAGCCGGTACTTACGGACAGTTTGCAGATGGGTTGCGTTTCTTACACCCAACGTTTTTTTTCTGATCAGCAGTTAACAAAAAAGAACTTCCGTCAGGCAATCATTGCAGCTCGACTCGAATTACTTTCCATTCAAGATTTGTATTTGCGCGAAGGCTGGTCCATCGCCACCGGCACTTCTGGCACTATTGAGTCGATTTTAGCCATTTGCCAAAAAATAAATAATAACCATCAAGCGGTAACTTACGAATGCTTAAAGCGATTGAAGCATCAGCTCATCGAAATGCAGCATTTCGAAAACCTGGATCTTGAAGGCTTACCGGAAAATCGACGAGAGATTTTGCCCGCTGGCCTGGCAATTCTGATTGCGGCCTTTAAAACCTTAAAACTCGAATCGATGCAAATCTCTCCCGCAGCGTTACGCGAAGGAATTCTATTCGAGCTATCCGGTATCGAAAAAGTGTTTGATATTCGCGAGCGAGCGATTAAGGGATTGCTGAATCGTTACCACGTCGATTTAGATCAGGCACGTCGCGTTAACCAAACGGCACTATTACTTTGGGAAAAGGTGTCCCATCAATGGGACATTAAAAGCGACTATTTACGGCAAATGCTAAGTTGGGCAGCACGTTGTCACGAAATTGGTTTGTGCATTAACTTTAGCAAACAACAGAAACACGGACAGTATTTGCTCACCAACTCCGACATCAACGGATTCAGCGTCCCTCAACAACAAATACTCGCGTTAATCGTGCGCAGTTTCCGTCGAAAGTTTCCATTGCATCATTTCGATATCATTGATGATGAAAAATTAAAAATACAACTGATACGACTGGCCAGAATATTACGTCTGGCGGTGATATTAAATCATCGACGGCGCGATATCGAGGTGCCCAAATTTGAAGTCAAAGTGGAAGGGCAAACAATGCATTTGTCATTCAAAACGGGCTATTTACAACGACACAGCTTGCTCCAGGCCGACCTGGAACAAGAGCATGTCTATTTGATGAAAGTGGGTATGCAGTTAACTTTCGATTAGCGACGAATTTTATCCGTCACAACATTGTCATAGTCAAAACGCAAGGTGTAGGCATAGCGCGCAGTCGGATCGTCGACATTCGCTTCGAAGCGCCATAGGTATAATTTAGATCCATACATGGCAGCAACTGGCGTGCAGTGTTCGACCGTAAAATAATGTGGGTTCAGAATGCGGCCCGTTGCTTGTTCGATATTAAAAGCCATTACCACTTCGCAACCATCGAGTGATCTGAGTAACCGGTCGTCCGGAATTAAGCGAATGTTCGCGGCACGAGTACGCTTGGCTTTTGTTACCCCGTCAAGGTAGATATTTTCTATACTATCAACAAGTGTTACCGGTGCTTGAAGTAAAGAGTCTTTATACAATTCAAAGGGATCTTTTTTTCGTTCTGCGCAAGAAGTGATAACGAAAGCCAACGTTAAGAAGACTGCAGATTTTCGTAATTCTTTCATCTAAATTCCTTATGTTTATTCGGATTAATAACGGGATAATTTCTCCAGCAATTTGCGTTGCGCGCGAAAAGGTTTTTGTTTGTTCGGTGCTTTTTTGAAGTAACGTCCATCACTGGATAATTCCCAGCTTTGCACATTATCTTTTAAATAAAAGTCGATGCACTCTTGCACCACACGCTTTTTCAATCGTGGCTGCAAAATCGGAAAACAAGTTTCCACCCGATGGTACAAATTTCGATCCATCCAGTCGGCACTGGAAGCGTAAACCCGCTCATCGCCACCATTGGCAAAACAAAACACGCGTGAGTGTTCGAGAAAGCGACCAACAATCGATACCACTCGAATATTCTCAGAAATGTTTTTCAATCCCGGACGCAAACAACAGATACCGCGAATGATTAAATCAATTTTAACCCCAGCTTGCGATGCCTGATACAGCTTCTCAATAATTTTCGATTCGGTCAGAGAGTTCATACGAACTTTTATATAGGCCGGATTACCATTTTTCTGGTTTTCGATTTCGTTATCGATCAAATCAAACAAACCCGACTGTAAAGTAAAGGGGGCCTGCAGCATCAGATTCATATTATAAGCTTTGCCCATTCCGGTGAGTTGCAAAAAAATCCGTTGCGCATCGTCACACAATTTTTTATTCGCAGTGAACAAGCCAAGGTCGGTGTATAGCTTTGCCGTTCCTGCATGGTAGTTTCCGGTACCCAGATGCGCGTAATGGCGCAATTTTTTCTTTTCTCGTCGAGTGATCACACAGAGTTTTGCGTGCGTTTTATAACCCACCACACCATAAACCACTAATGCCCCGGCATCCTGAAGTTTGTTAGCAAGTTCGATATTGGCTTTTTCGTCAAACCGGGCACGCAGTTCAACCACTGCAGTAACTTCTTTACCCGCTCGCGCTGCATCGATCAACGCATCAACGATGGGCGATCGTGATCCGGTTCGATACAAAGTTTGTTTGATCGCCAACACATTGGGATCGAGCGCCGCACTGCGAATAAAATTCACCACCGCGTCGAAGCCCTCAAAAGGATGGTGCAGCAAGATATCTTTTTCTTTCAAAACATCGAAGACGTTATGCTTAGCTTCGGAAAAGCCTTTGGGAGATGAAGGGAGAAACGGGCGAAACTTCAATTCCGGCCGGTCGACCATATCAGTCAAACTGAGCAGACGGTTAAGGTTAACCGGCCCATTCACCCGATACAGCTCCGACTCGGTTAAATGACATTTCTGCAATAGAAAATTTGCAATTTTGTCGGGGCAGTTATCTGCGATTTCCAAACGAACCGAGGTACCAAAATCACGACTTTGTAATTCCTGTTTTAATGCATTAGCGAGATCGTCGATATCTTCTTCATCGACGAACAAATCGCTGTCTCGGGTCAGGCGAAATTGGTAACAACCTTTAACTTTCATTCCGGGAAAGAGCTCTTCGGCATTGGCGTGAATCACCGCAGACAGAAATACAAAGTTTTCGCCACCATCACAAATGTCATCGGGTAACTGAATAATGCGCGGCAACGAACGCGGCATATGCACTACCGCATAACCGCTGTCTCGGCCAAAGGCGTCTTTGCCTTCGAGTGCAACAATGAAATGTAAACTCTTGTTGATAAGGCGCGGAAAAGGATGCGCGAGATCAAGGCCAATCGGACTGATCACCGGCGCGACTTCGCTAAGAAAATAATCTTTTATCCATTGGCTTTGCGCATCGGTCCACTGCTTGCGCCGCAAGAAATGTATGTCATTTTCCGATAACTTGGGCAGTAATACGTCGTTAAATATTCGATATTGTTCATCGACCATTTCGTGGCAGGTCTTACTGATTTCGGCAAGCACTTGTGGTGCGGAAAGTCCGTCCGGACCTTGTCGAGATTTTTCATGGTTCATAGAATGCACATAGGCCGCAACGCGCACTTCGAAAAATTCATCCAGATTATTGCTAAATATGAAAATAAACTTAATGCGTTCTAAAATGGGTAAGTCTTCATCGAGCGCCTGTTGTAGAACACGCCAATTGAATTGCAAAAACGATAATTCCCGATTGATATACAGTTCAGGATTGGTGAGGTCAACCTCCGACTTTTTAACCGGAGGGACAATATCTTCCAAATAACTGGCTAGCGGTTTAATCTCTTCCGAAAAAGCTTGTGTGTCGCCACTTAAATTTTCGTCCGCTTTTGTGTTCGACATTTTAACAACCGTTATTCATTCAGCCACTGTGCAATATCTTTGGCGTAATAAGTAAGAATTGCGTCAGTACCAGCGCGCTTGAAACAGGTCATGGTTTCCATCACCACAGCCTTTTCGTCCAACCAGCCATTCTGACTTGCCGCTTTCAGCATGGCGTATTCACCACTGACATGGTAAGCAAATACCGGAACTTTAAACTGATGCTTGGTTTGCCGGATAATGTCCAGATAAGGCATGCCCGGTTTGACCATCACCATGTCGGCGCCTTCCTCTATGTCGAGCGCGATCTCGTGCAATGCCTCATCCGAGTTGGCCGGATCCATTTGATAATTTTTCTTGTCGGCTTTTCCAAGGTTGGCTGCCGAACCAACTGCATCTCGAAACGGACCATAGAAAGCCGATGCGTATTTGGCCGAATAAGCCAATATTTTACTGTTAATGTGCCCATCAATTTCGAGGGCTTCTCGGATCGCGCCGATGCGTCCGTCCATCATATCGGAGGGCGCAACAATATCTGCGCCGGCTTCAGCGTGTGACAAAGCCTGTTTCACCAAAACCGAAACTGTATCGTCATTCAATACGTAACCAGAGTCATCAATGATGCCATCCTGACCGTGACTGGTATAGGGATCGAGAGCAACATCGGTGATCACGCCCATCTCGGGAAATCGCAGTTTTAGTTCACGAACCGCAGTTTGCACCAGGCCTTTCTCGCTGTAGGATTCTTCGGCCAAAAGCGACTTTTGCTCGCTGCCAATCACTGGAAATAACGCAATGGCGGGAACCCCAAGAGTGAGAAGATGCTCAACTTCTTTAAGCAATAGATCGACCGATTTGCGTGTTACGCCCGGCATCGAATCGACACTTTGTTGCTGCTGTTGTCCCGGCAAAACAAACACAGGATAAATCAAATCGTTTGCCGTCATACTATGTTCGGCCACTAAACGACGCATAAAATCATCACTGCGGTTGCGTCGTTTACGTGTTGACGGATAAAAGCCGTAGGTTAATCCACTCACGTTTTGCTCCTGTGGTTAGACGGTCAGTTGTCGTGACTCATTAGTTCTGTAACCAGTTTCTTGGTTTTAAAAAGTCAGTATAGAGCTTTTCTTCTTCACTACCAGCTTCGGGCTGCCAGTTGTATCGCCAACTGACTTTGGCCGGTAATGACATCAAAATCGATTCGGTGCGTCCACCCGTCTGCAAGCCGAAAAGTGTGCCTCGATCGTAGACCAGATTAAACTCAACGTAACGGCCGCGACGATAATGCTGAAATTCGATGTGGCGAGCAGAGAAGGGCAGGTCTTTTCGCTTTTCCAGAATGGGTGTGTAAGCGGTCAAATAAGCATCGCCCACCGAACGCATAAAGGCGAAACAGGTGTCGAAGTCCCAGCGATTCAAATCATCAAAAAACAGGCCGCCAACACCACGGGCTTCATTGCGGTGTTTGATGTGAAAATAATCGTCACACCAGGTTTTGAATTCGTCGTACAGCGAATCTCCGAATGGCTGACAGGCATCAAAAGCTACCTGGTGCCAATGCCGACAATCGTCTTCAAACCCGTAGTAAGGTGTTAAATCGAACCCACCGCCGAACCACCAGACCGGCGTCTCACCATCTTTTTCAGCGATAAAAAATCGCACGTTCATATGCGAGGTCGGCGCCATCGGATTGTGCGGGTGGATGACCAGTGACACGCCCATGGCTTCAAATCGTCGACCGGCCAGTTCGGGACGAACCTGGGTTGCCGAAGCAGGCAGTTGGTCGCCGGTGACATGAGAAAAATTGACACCACCTTTTTCAATCACACTGCCATTTTCCATCACCCGGGTACGACCGCCGCCCCCACCCGGTCGCTCCCAGCTGTCTTCAATAAACGATTGTTCGTCGTACTGGCCAAGTTGTGCACAGATGCGATCTTGTAAACTGAGCAAGTACTGTTTTACCGCGAGTTTGTCTATCATATTGACCTTCGATGCAGTTGTGTTTTGGGACTCAGGCGCGAAGCACCTTTCCGGTATTCAGTTCGATGATTTGCGACGGCTTGCCCTGATCGGGTGTCGTTCCCGGCACCACCCAGTCCACTTCAAAATAAAACTGACGCAGACAGTCCCAACGCTTTCTAATCGATGGCTTTCCGGAACGATTCGCACTGGTCGAAACGATGGCGCCTACGCGGTCGCACAATTGTCGGCAAAATTGATCCTGGGTAATGCGGATGGCAATGGTGGAACGTCCCCCAGTGATCCAACTGGGGGCGTCTTCGTGCGCATCAACCACCCAGGTAGTCGGCAGTTGCATGGCATTAATCTTAGCCTGTTGTTCGGACGAAAGCGGTTTGATCAACCGGTTGAGTTGAGACAATTCGCTGGCAATGATGATAAATCCTTTTTCGGGAGCGCGGCGCTTAATAGAAAGGATGCGATCGACCGCTTGGGCATTTAACGGATCGCAACCCAGTCCCCAGACAGTTTCAGTCGGATAAGCGATGACGCCCCCAGCGCTGATCAAACTAGCAGAACGAATGACTCGCCACATAATCATACTCAATTACGGTCGCTCACAAGAGTGTGAAGAGGTCGTAGTTTAACAAATGACGTTGATATCGAATAAAAAATTAGTGGATATGGTGGTCGATGTTCTCGAACCAGGCACAGGCGCTTTCACGGCCCGGCAAATTAAACAGCACCATCATGGTGATCCATTTAACTTGCTCCAGATCGACGTCTTGCATTTCTAACGCCATGATCCGCTCGATCACCAGCTCCCGAGTCACCGCGTCGAGCACACCTAGTTGCTCCAGATGGTAAAGAAAACCACGCGCAGTCACGGTTAACACCTTCATTTCAGGCTCAGAAAAAATTCGGGTCGCTGTAACAGGCGGCTGTTGCTCCGGCAATTGATGCTCGGAACTTTCGCGCAGTTCAACCAATTCATCAATCCAGTTCAACGCAGAATCGATTTCAAAGTCAGAGAAGCCCACTTCGGTCAATTCTGAAGCTAGCTTATTGGCTTCTTCAATCACGACGTATTCCTGATCCTGAAATCGCTCAAAAATATACATTAAGACGTCGAGCACGTCGTTTTTCATGAATTCCCCTAAAACCCGCACCATTTCGATGCATGGCAAATGTTTTATTTTTGTCGTTGATAACCGCCAGCTGCGCTGACGACCCAACCTTCAAGCTCTAATGTTAACAAGTTTGAGTGAAGCTCAGCTACCGATTTTTTGCATCGTTCGACCAGATCATCCAGTGAGGTCGGAGAAAAGTCGATATTGTTGAGGGTTTGTTGCAATGCTTCAGGTAATTCATCGATTGCTTTGCCGGCTTCTTCTTCGCTCTCGGCTAACACCTGAGCCAGCCAACCCAGATGCTGCAATACGTCTTCGGCGCACTCAACCAGATGAGCCCCTTGTTTGATCAGAGCGTGGCACCCTTTGGCCAAGGTGTTGTGAATCGAACCGGGCAACGCAAAAACGTCTCTTCCTTGCTCCAGAGCATAGCGGGCGGTGATCAATGAACCGCTTTTAATGGCGGCTTCCATGACCAGAACGCCCAGACTCAATCCGCTTATGATGCGGTTACGGCGCGGAAAATTCGTTCCCCGAACACCAGTGCCGAGTGCAAACTCCGAGACAATCAATCCTTGTTCGGTGATTTGATGAGCCAGATCTTTGTGCCGCGCCGGGTACACGCGATCCAATCCGGTACCTGCTACCGCAATGGTGTAGCCATCATGTTTTAACGCAGCAGCGTGGGCAATGCCATCGATCCCGAGAGCCAAACCTGAGGTGACGACCAATCCCTGTCGGGTAAACTCCTTGACGAAGTCTTGAGTCGCCGCGCGGCCACCGGGTGTTGGATTGCGGGTTCCCACCAGGGCAATCTGCGGTCGATGGATAAGATCCAGCTTTCCCTTGGCGTACAAAATTAACGGTGCGCCTGGCGATTCTTTTAACAATCTCGGGTAATGTGGGTGATCGGGATAAACAATGTGATGGTCCAAAGACTGTTCTAGCCAATGTAACTGTTTACTTACATCAATTTTTTCGATAGTCAGGATTTGTTCGATCAACCGCTGGGATGCGCCAGTATCGATAAGTTCGCTTTCCGATGCGGCAAAAAGGTGTTCGATGGATTCAAAGTGAGACAGCAATTTATGTGCGGTCGCCCAACCAACTTGATCCAACGACGCCAGAGTTATCCATAATTGCAGTGTTTGCGGGTTCATCCGTGAACCTCCTTCAATAATTTGTTGTAATGCTTAGACGCTTTTTAAGTGTAACCAGAAGCCCCGCGTCTTAGTAAGGCGTTTTCGCCTTGTCCAGAATATGCAACGGACGCTGAGCTTTTAAAATCAAACCCAGGCTGACCTTATCAAAAGTCCGGAAAACCATCAACATACCGGCCTCTTCATCGGGCAACACCACTTCTTCTTTTTGATTGGTCAAATCTTTCAGAAAGTTTTTGAAAGCGCCGTCTTTATTCACGTTTTTGTTTTCCCGGGCAAAAGGATCTTTCACCGTTTGACCGCGCTGATGTACGGTTAGAACATGACCCACTTCCATACCATCACGTTCGCCACGATTCAAAACCACCACATCGTACTGACCGACCTGAGCGACACCGTCATACACCGAAATAATAGTAGCATCGACGTTCATTTCTGGTGCATGAGGAAAATAGTAAGGACGCAGCTGCTCGTCGTTAGTTGGCCACAAACGGTCGCCTTTCAGGATTTCCGCCACCGCCGACTCAATTTTAATGGTCGCAGGATCACCGGTTCTCACTTTCAAACCAGCCCCCAGATGCAAAGCTTCAACGCCGAGTTCTTCGCCAGTCTCAGGATCGACGTAAGTGTCACCTTTACGGAAAAACGCAAACTTACTGGTTTCGGGAGTCGTGATTCCGCGAACGTAGACTTTATTTCCCGTAGCGTTTGCCAACCGACCTTCGTCGCCTGCCAATACATAGGGAGCATCTTGCAGTTCTTGTTCAGACACCACTCGAGCGCTGACCAGAAACGGCATAATGGCATCCAGAGGAATGGTGGTGATGGCCTGTCCGCGGCTCAATTCACGAATTTTCGGTGACAGCTTCACCGTGCCGTCGGGCAAACGATCGGTCTTGATGATTCGTGGTTTGCCATCGACATACACCAAAGCAAGTACATCACCGGGATAAATCAAATGCGGGTTGTCCACTTGCTCATTCACATGCCAGATTTCTGGCCACAGCCAGGGATCTTCAAGGAAGGTTGCAGAGATATCCCACAAAGTGTCACCCGGCTGCACAATGTGGAATTCTGGGTGATCAGCTCTGAGCTCGGCAGCCTGCGTCCAGGTGCAGCCGAGAAACGCCGCAATCGCCACTATTCCGGCAATAAACTTTTTCATAATAGACATCCCTTAATTTATAATGTCGGGTTAACGATACCGAAAGTGTGTAAAATACCAACACCTTTGTTAACTTGAGTTTCCGAAACGAGCTGCTGGAAATCGATATCTTTACACAGACTTATTCAGTATGATCATAATCTTAGCAGCAAAAGTTACTTTTTTACTAGAACTTAGATCACAGATATGCCTATATTAGAGATTCTTGAATATCCAGACCCCCGTTTACGCACCAAAGCGCAGCCAATCGACGATTTCGGACCGGCTTTGCAGCAACAAATCGACGATATGTTCGAAACCATGTATCAGGCGCCCGGAATTGGTCTTGCTGCCACTCAAGTCGATTTTCACAAACAACTCATTGTTATCGATGTATCCAATGATCAAGATAGCCCATTGGTACTGATCAATCCTGAAATCGTTGAAAAAAGAGGCGTCGAAGAGCGAGAAGAAGGGTGTTTGTCTTTCCCTGGCGTTTATGCCAAAGTCGAGCGCGCCGACGAAATTCGCGTAAAGGCATTGGACCGCGAGGGAAAACCTTTCGAACTCGACGCCGATGAACTGCTTGCCGTTTGCATTCAGCACGAAATCGACCATATCGAAGGTCGCCTGTTCGTCGACTACCTGTCTCCCCTGAAACGCGAACGCATCAAAAAGAAATTGAAAAAAATTCAGAAGAGTCGCTAGTTAATGGCCAAGCCACGAATTATATTCGCCGGAACCCCTGACTTCGCCGCGGCATGCCTGCAACAACTGTTGTCGACCGACTATTCGGTGGTTGCGGTATACACTCAACCCGACCGACCAGCCGGACGCGGCAAACAATTACAGCCGTCTCCGGTTAAACAACTGGCCTTGCAGTACGGTATTCCGGTTGAACAACCGCTAAATTTTAAGCAAACACAGGATCAGCAGAAACTGGCTAGTTACGAGGCAGATTTGATGATAGTGGTCGCTTACGGACTATTGCTGCCACAATCGATACTGGATACGCCAAAACTCGGCTGCATCAATGTTCATGCCTCATTATTGCCCCGTTGGCGAGGCGCCGCGCCGATTCAACGGGCCATCGAAGCCGGCGATGCCGAAACCGGTGTCGGCATTATGCAAATGGAAGCTGGCCTTGATACCGGACCGATATGGCAAGAAGCACGCTGCTCTATCGAAGCCGATGAAACGGGCTCAAGTTTACACGATAAACTGGCGCAACTCGGTGCTCACACCCTGGTAGACACCTTACCCACAATATTTAAGGGCGGTACCAGCCCGGTGCCGCAACAGGAAGGATCCACTTACGCCAGAAAACTCAGCAAACAGGAAGCTGAAATTGATTGGCAGGCATCCGCTGCAACCATTGAACGAAAAATTCGTGCGTTTAACGCTTGGCCCGTGGCTTTCGTCAAAATTGACAACCAGCCGTTACGAATCTGGGAAGCCGAACTGCTCGATGAATCCGTAAGTGCACCACCGGGAACCGTGGTGAACACCAGTAAACTGGGCATTACCATCGCCTGTGGCGACGGACAAATTCGTCTGACAAAGTTACAACCCGCCGGAAAGCGCGCCATGCCCGCCGCCGATGTACTGAATTCCAGGGCACACTGGTTTCAAACCGGTAAACCGATTGGCGCTGAGTAATGTCAACGGACTTACGCGCCAACATTGCCCGCTGGTTCTCACAAATTGCTTTTGACGGCCTATCGGCCAATCAAGTCAACCAGAGCATTGAAAAACAGCTTTCCAATAGCCGCGATGCCGCCTTCGCCAAACAATGTATGTTCGGCAGTGCACGACATTTCGAACGACTGAACTGGATTGCCCAGTCAGCGCTGGATAAGCCACTCAAAGCCAAAGAAAAACAACTGAAGGCGTTACTTATCACGGCTTTGTATCAATTGCTTTATCTCGATACTCCGGAGCATGCGGTGTTATCGGAATCGGTCAATGCCAGCCGGGCGCTCAATCGTCCCTGGGCCAGCGGTTTGATCAATGGTGTGTTGCGCCAGGTCAGTCGCGACAAAGCGCGCTTAATGGATCCAGAGCAACAACCGGAACATGTGCAGCATCAATTACCCGAATGGTTACTCAAACGACTCAAGAACGCCTGGCCCAAACATTGGCAGACGATTGGCAAGAACAGCAATATCAAAGCGCCTTTAACCTTGCGCGCTAATCAACGCTTCGGAACAGAGCAAGCTAAGGATGCCTTACATCAGGCCAACATCGGGTTCCGCCAGATTGAAGCGGTGGAAAGCGCTTATATTCTGGAACACGCCATACCGGTGCAGCGCATTCCCGGTTTTGAAAAGGGCGATTTTTCGGTGCAGGACCTGTCGGCACAGCTGGCCGCTATACTGCTTCCGGTGAAGGCTGGCGATCAAGTTCTCGATGCTTGTGCCGCTCCCGGTGGAAAAACCGCACACTTACTGGAACGAAATGAAATAATAGAATTAACAGCTCTTGAATTGGAACCGCGGCGCGCCGACAAAATTAAACAAAACCTGGATCGCATTGGATTACATTGTGAGCTAATTATTGGTGATGCCAGTCAGTGGCAATCGCAACACAAGTTCGACGCCATATTAATTGACGCACCCTGTTCAGCAACCGGCGTGATCCGCCGGCAGCCCGATATAAAGCTGCATCGCCAGGACGACGATATTTATCCAACCGTTCAATTGCAACGCGCTATTCTCGATAATTTGTGGCCACAACTTAAACCCGGCGGCCATCTACTCTACGCCACCTGTTCGATACTACCTGACGAAAATCACAAGCAAATCAAACGCTTCCTAAAACAAACACCCAATGCTGAACTGATACCCATTAGCGTTTCTGAGAAGCTCAACAGCAAAGAAACGCAATTTGGCTTGCAGTTGTTTCCTTCCCATATCAACGACGGTTTTTTCTACGCATTACTGAGAAAACAGCCAGGCTCACTCTGACTTTAGCAACCCCAACAACCTCAAGCTTTTTGCGACAAAAGTTCGACCTGATAGGCGCTTCTGGAAAATTCACTAAATTAAGCCATACTTCAAAATAACTGCCTCTGCCTAAACTACAAAAGCTGAAAAAATGCCAAAATTAAATTTTTCCCAGAAGATCTGGCTTGGTTTCGTCGTCATCATAGTCCTTTTGACTCTGTCCAGCGGTGTTGCACTCTACAACCTGATGGACATCAGTGATTCCACCACCGAAGTTAACGAAACCGCCGTCCCCATCGTAAAACAGAGTAATCAGCTGCAAATCAGCCTGTTAAAACTGGGTAAACTCAGCGCCTCCGGCTATAACGCAGACGATATCGAGCAAATTACCAGTGTGTCGAAAGATTTCAGTTCTGGTAATCAACAGTTCAATCAACTGTATTCAGCACTGGAATCAACCGTCGCCAATTACCCCGAAATGCTGGAGAACCTCACCGCCGCTGAGAAATTTTACAAAGACTATACCCAGGCGGTTGACTCCATGTTGCTGGCGAAAAAAGAAATCATCAAAGCCAAACAAAATGCTAACGAGGAGTTGATAGAGCTGAGTAATATGGTCGATGATGCAGGAGCATTCTTACTCGACATCCCTTGGATAGCCTACGAAAACGAAGACGAAAAACGTGATTTATTCGAAGGCATTGCCGGTCGTCTGGACGGACTGATTATTGGTCTGTTTAACGTCATGGAAAATATCAATCGAAGTTCCGATCTTGAATACCTGAAGCAGGCGAAAATCAACATTGAACAGTCGATCAATGGGATTCAGGTTCGCAATCAAAACGCAGAAAATAACCTGCCAGACCTGAGCGAAAAGCAGCTATGGATCGATTATCTGGCAACCCTGAAAAAAATCGAAGAACGAAGTACCGGCGAGAACTCGATTGTTGATTACAAAATCCGACAAATTGAGCAGACCAATGCCGCGCGGCAACAACTGGAAGCGTCTGAAAAAGCCCTCGAGCAAGTCGTCACCAACTTCGATAACCTGTTGTTGAAAGCCGACACCTTATTCAATGCTCGTCAAACTCAGGTTATGGAAACGGTAAGCCTGTCCAGTCAGAGCGTCATCATTGCCTGGATCGTGTTAATCATTCTGGCATGGCAAAACTTCAACTCGATGCGTAAGTCGATCAAAAAGAAAATGTCGGATCTTGCGAAATTGAATTCAACCGGGGAAGAACTCGCCGCCACCCGCGATCAAAGTCGTGCGCTCGAAGCGGTGTTATCCACCATGCACGAACAAACCGGTGTCGCCTATGGCTCGGTATTTTTGATGAATAACGAAGATAAACTTGAAGTAAAAGCGTCTTATCCGCCGAAACAGATCGACCCAGACATCAAGCCCGCACAATTCGCGCTTGGCGAAGGAATTCTAGGTCGTGCTGCGCAACGTAAAAAAATCAAGTTTGTGCCCAATACCGGTAAAGACGACGAATTCGTCAAGCAGGAGGGTATGCCCGATAAATCGTTACTCTGCGTGCCCATGGTGGATAAAGATGTTTTGGTTGGTGTGATGAACTTTTCCGGTGCCGTCGGCGAAGTCAAATTTGAAGACAGCGACTACGAGTTTGCCAGCTCCATCGCTCGCCTACTGGTAACCACCATTAAAAATATTCGCATGCGCGAAGTGATTGAAGAACAAAACCGTACTCTGGAACAAAAGGTAAAAGAGCGAACCGCTGAGCTGCACCGAAAGAATCAAGACATTGCGACCATGATGGCCAATCTGCATCAGGGTCTGTTCACCATCACCGAAGGCGGTGTCATTCATCCCGAGTACTCCAAGTATCTAGAGGTTATTCTGGGTACCGAACAAATTGCCAACCGCAACTTTATGGACGTGCTGTTTCACAATGCAACTTTGGGCGAAAACGCCCTGGATCAGATCACGACTGCGGTGGATGCCATCATTGGCGTTGAAGAAATGATGTTTGACTTCAATTCACATCTATTGGTTCAGGAGTTTCAACGCAAAGACGCCGACGATAAAACCCAGTTGCTGGAGCTGGACTGGGTACCGATTGTGAATAGCCAAACCGATGAAATCGACAAATTATTAGTCACCGTTCGTGACGTCACTGAACTCAAAGCGCTGCAAGAGGCGGCCGAGCAACAACGTAAAGAACTCGAGATCATCGGTCAAATCTTGTCGGTGGAAAACGACAAGTTCGACGACTTCCTGAACACCTCACTCGACTTTATCAACAATTGTCGCGAATTGATCGAGTCCACTAATGAAAAAGATCACGAATTGATTGCCCGGTTGTTCAGAAACATGCACACGGTGAAGGGCAACGCCCGTACCTTTGGCTTCAGTTATGTCACCGACACGGTTCATCAGGTAGAACACAGCTACGACGAATTGCGTAAAAATGATGATGCAGTGTGGGAACCCGAGGTGTTACTGAGTGAACTCGAAAATGCTGAAAATGACGTTAAACGTTATCAGGAAATCGCGCAAAACAAACTCAAAATTAAAGGTAACCAGAGCGAAGGCAACCTGAAAAATATGGAGCAGGTAAAACAGCTAATCGATGAAGCCGTTCAACTCGACTTCAATCAAATGAGTTCTCCTGTGAAGAGTTGGGTAAAACAAAGCTATGACACACTGGTACAAACCCAGGCCAAACCCATCAGTGAGATTCTCGATACCGTCACCGAATCGGTCAACTCTCTGGCTCGACAACTGGGCAAAAGTCAGCCCAAACTGACCATCGATGATGGTGATTACTTAATTAAGAAAGACTTACACCCGACCTTGAACAATGTGTTCATGCACATTATGAGAAACGCCGTTGATCATGGCATCGAAAGCGACGAAGAACGCAAGTCGAAAGGAAAACCAGAGTCCGGCACCATCAATCTGACGGTCAGTGAAGACAGCAAAGCTGTTATCCTCGAGGTTTCGGACGATGGCCGAGGATTAGCCCTGGCGCACATTTATCGAAGTGCGATTGAGAAAGGCGTGCTCAAAGAAGAGTCCAGCCGTCCTTCTGACAACGAAATCGCCAACTTTATTTTTTCCTCCGGCTTTTCTACCGCCTCAGAAGTGACTGATATTTCTGGTCGCGGCGTAGGAATGGATGCGGTCAAACGATTTCTCGAGGAATCCGGCGGTTCCATAGTGATTGAGCTAACCGGGGGTAATGAGGGGGATGACTATCGAACCTTCAAAACCGTCATTTCGCTGAGCCCGGACTCGGTGATAAAATCACTGCAGGTTGCCTAAGTCATACTGCTATTCAGTGCAAACCGGCCGTTAATATCGCCAAATGGCCGGTTTTTACTGGAAAAACCACTCAAAAAGCGCATAATGCTGTAAATCGCACATAAGCCTTTGTCTTATTTATAAATTTGCCAAAACTTTAATCGAGCGCAATGAAAATAATTATACTTGGTGCCGGACAAGTTGGTGGTACCCTAGCCGTCAATCTGGCAGGCGAAGACAACGATATTACGGTGGTCGATACCAACGCCAAACGTTTGCGCGAACTGCAGGATCACCTCGATCTCAGAACCATTGTCGGTTGCGGTTCGTTCCCCCATATTTTAAGACAGGCCGGTGCCGACGATGCCGACATGTTAATCGCCGTGACCAACAGTGACGAAACCAATATGATCGCCTGTCAGGTCGCCTACTCCTTATTCCACACGCCGCGAAAAATTGCGCGAGTGCGATCGGCCAATTATCTGTCTGAAAATGATCTGTTTCAGGCTGATGCAATCCCGGTGGACGTTGTTATCAGTCCGGAGCAATTAGTCGTGCAATCGATTTTTCGTTTGATTGAAAACCCCGGCGCGTTACAGGTGGTCGACTTTGCCGATGGCCGGGTGCGGATGGTTGCGGTTAAAGCTTATTATGGTGGCCCTCTAGTGGGCAATGCTTTATCGGCTTTAAAAGATCACATGCCGACCATTGATACGCGAGTGGCGGCAATCTTTCGTCAGGGCCAGGCCATTATGCCCACGGGTGGCACCGTGATCGAAGCCGACGACGAAGTGTTTTTTATCGCGGCGAAAAATCACATCCGCTCGGTGATGGGCGAACTGCAACGTTTGGAGCGCCCGTATCAAAGAATCATGATTGCTGGCGGTGGTAACATTGGTCTGGGACTGGCCAAACTGCTCGAAAAAGATTACCAAGTTAAATTAATTGAACACAATGCCAAGCGCGCGCAGTTTATTTCTGAACAGTTGGACGACACGTTGATTCTGCAAGGCGACGCCGCCAATCAAGAGATGCTGAGTGATGAAAATATTGAAGACATCGACGTTTTCGTGGCGGTCACCAACAGCGATGAAATTAATATTTTGTCGGCCATTCAGGCAAAACGTATGGGTGCCCGGAAAACCATGGTGTTGATCAGCCGGGCAGCCTACGTCGATTTGATGCAAGGCCAGGAAATCGACATTGCCGTCTCACCACAGCAAGCCACAGTGGGTAGTTTGTTGACACACATACGGCGTGGTGATGTTGCCAATGTGTATTCATTACGACGGGGCGCGGCTGAAGCGCTGGAAGCCGTTGCCCATGGTGACGAACAAACGTCGCAAGTGGTGGGGCGCCCAATTGGCGAAATCGATCTACCGCCCGGGACCAACATTGGTGCCATTGTGCGTGACGATCAAGTGTTGATTGCCCATGACAATATTGTTATTCAACCCGACGACCACGTCATATTATTCCTGGTGGATAAAAAGTACATCAGTGACGTCGAACAATTGTTCCAGGTCGACTTTGCCTTCTTTTAGGCGATAAGCGTGAATAAGAAACTATGCAACGTAGAGTAGTCACCCGCATTCTTGGCATTTTATTGATGCTGTTCAGCACCACCATGGTGCCGCCAATTATCGTTTCCTTTATTTATCGAGAAGCATCCGGTGCCAACTTTGTCACCGCTTTAGCCTTGAGTCTATTAACCGGCATCCTTTTATTCTGGCCCAATCGCCACACTCGTGCTGAATTAAAAACAAGAGACGGCTTTCTTATCGTGGTGATGTTCTGGACGGTACTGAGCTTTTTCGGCGCCATTCCACTCTACTTGTCCGACATTAAAGACTTTTATCTGGTGGATGCGGTGTTTGAATCCTTCTCGGGCTTAACCACCACTGGAGCCACCGTCATTTCCGGCTTGGACGACTTACCGAGATCGATTTTATTCTACCGCCAGCAATTACAATGGCTCGGCGGAATGGGGATCATCGTTCTCGCCGTAGCGATTTTGCCCATGCTGGGCATCGGAGGGATGCAGTTGTACCGCGCCGAAACGCCGGGGCCGGTAAAAGACGCCAAACTGACACCTCGGATCGCCGGAACGGCAAAAGCCTTATGGTTTGTTTATCTGGGATTGACCATTGCCTGTGCCATCAGTTACTGGCTCGCCGGGATGACACCCTTCGATGCCATCAGCCACAGTTTTTCGACCGTCGCCATTGGCGGTTTTTCTACCCACGACGCCAGTATCGGCTGGTTTGAAAGTTCTAATATCGAGCTGGTTTGCAGTGCATTCATGTTGATCGCTGGCATCAACTTTTCTTTGCACTTTGTCGCCTACCGCCAGTTAAGCATTCAACCCTACAGCCGTGACCCGGAATTTCGAACCTACATCACCTTGATGATTGCCGTGGCTTTGATCTGTTTTATCGGACTGTTTGCAACACAACAATTCAGTTTTAAAGACTCGATCTACAAAGCGATTTTTCACACCATCTCAATTGGAACCACCACCGGGTTTGCCAGCAGTGATTTTGCTGCATGGCCAGGATCGCTTCCACTGCTATTGATTTTTTTAAGCTTTGTCGGCGGGTGTGCTGGTTCCACTGGCGGTGGCATAAAAGTCATCCGGTTCTTATTGTTGTTTAAACAGGGAATGCGAGAAATTCAGAAACTGATCCATCCCAATGCGATTTTTCGCATTAAGCTGGGCAAGCAAATTTTGTCAGAAAAAGTCTCGGACGCGGTTTGGGGGTTTTTCGCCACTTACGTCGCCATTTTTGTGATCATCATGCTAACGCTGATCGCCGATGGCATGGACCAGGTAACCGCGTTTTCTGCCGTAGCGGCCTGCATGAATAATCTCGGCCCAGGACTCGGAGAAGTGGCAAAAAACTACGCTGATATATCCGACCTGGCCAAGTGGCTTCTGAGTCTGGCCATGTTGTTTGGGCGACTGGAAATTTTTACGCTGCTTGTTTTGTTAACTCCGGCCTTCTGGCGGCGGTAGATTATTCCGGATAAAAATCATAATCGCCATCGGGCGGTGATTTAAAGCGCTTATAACCCCATTCAAATTGCTCCGGGTTTTCCATAATCATATCTGTAAGGTGTTGATTCATGCCTTTGCAAAAAGCCACGCCATCTGATGTATCCAGCGCATCTTTTGGTTTTGAGACTTTGATAACGAAACCTTTTGGCGTACGAACAACTTGAAAAAAAAGAATATCAGCAGTCGTTTTTTGCGCCAACTTTTGCGGCAAGGTCATGGTATAGGCGGGTTTACCAAAAAAGGGGGCGTAAACGCCACTGCCTTGTTGTGGCTCTTGATCGGAAAGCAAAGCAAATGCTTTATTTTGATGCAAAGCCTGTAGCAATGCTCGGGCATTTTTTCGTTCGCCCGAGATTAGCTGCATGCCAGTGCGGCTACGCCCAGCTCGAATAAGTTGATCTAAAAAGGGAAATTTCGCCGGACGATACATACCAACGCAGGGGT
Organism: Pleionea sp.; assembly: GCA_052032335.1. Lineage (GTDB taxonomy): Bacteria > Pseudomonadota > Gammaproteobacteria > Enterobacterales > Kangiellaceae > Pleionea. Next base: position 31,861 of record JBPEWV010000198.1, read on the forward strand.
AATGTTGACCGAGCCATAAACTGAAAACTTCCCAATTTCCGATGTGCGCGCCGATTAAGACCAAACCTCTTTTTTTGGAAAAGGCTTCATCAATCAAAGATTGACCTTCTATCGATTGAATCAACGGTTGTACCCTGCAATAGGGCTGTTGCCAAATCCAGATTGACTCCATCACAACGCAACCAGTGTGCAAACAACTTTGGTAAGCTATTTGACTTTTCTCGGTCGCACTAAGGGGTAATTCGCAATGTTCAAGATTGCGCCGCGTCGTTCGGACCAAGCGGCTGCGCGACCAATAGAGTAACCGGCCAACCTGTCGTCCCAACCCGCGTACCGCAAAAAACGGCATTCGAGCTATCAGTCGAACAATGATACGAAGAAAAAACTCGGTCATAAGTCGTTGTATACCGGAGGCACACCTTCGGGTTGAGGACGAAATCGACGATATGACCATTCATACTGTTCTGGACATTGGTCGATTTGTTCAACAAGCCCTTTATTCAGTTCGGTGGCAAATTGAATTGGCGTTAACGAGCGGGTTTCGAACCTGGCGGGACGGATTTTGATGGTAAAGCCGTTGGCATGGCGTTGGGCAAAAAAATACAATAATGCAGCGTCGGTTTTTTCAATCAAGCGTTGCACAATCACCATTGTGTAAGCGTCACGGTGAAAAAAGGGTGCAAATACACCAGAATTTTTAGCCGGATTTTGGTCGGATAACATCAAAAAACAGCGGTTGTTTTTCAAGGTAGTAAGCATTTGCCGAACGCTGGAACGTTCTCCAATAATCAATTCGACGCCTGATTTTGCCCTGGCCTCGCGGATCAAAGGATCCAGTGCATCGATTTTTGGTCGTCGGTACATGCCTGATGAAGGCAAATTGGAGCCACCCCAGGCCAGTAACGCTTCCCAGTTACCGAGATGAGAACCGGTGAGAATCACACCTTTACCTGATTCTCTTGCCTGTTCAATGAGTTCCAATCCTTCAACGTTTTGGATTAGCGCTTGTACCTGTTGATTTGGTCGACGCCATATCCAGCAAGATTCGAAAAATACTTTACCCGATTCAATACAACTCTTTTTCAGTAACTGTCGTTTCCAGGTGTCATCTTTATCTGGATAACAGAGTTCAATGTTTCGTTGGGACACTTTGACGTTTCGAGAGTTTGATAGCCAAGTAAGGTAGCCAACCCCTGCACCAATCGTTCTGGCAAGTTTGAAGGGCAAACTCGCGATAAGCCGAATAAGCCCCTGAATGATCGCAAGTTTGATATTTGAAGTGGATTTCGTGTCGGCCATAAAAACAATGTTTGATCGTTAATGGCCGATATTTTAGGTCATTCAGTGACAGACTACCAATTCTACTAGGTGAGAAGGGTTAACGGATAAAGTCGTATTGGGCGAAGGCGAGTAACGAGCGCTGTAACTGAGTTTCGCTGACGTCAAGTTCAGTCAGTTGTTGGCATATATTCTCGGCTCTCTGTTCCAGTTTCGAAGCTTGGGAGTCAATTTCGGCTGCAAAGTCGTCGGCAAACAATGCCATGCGAAACTTCAGATCGTTGATTTCTTCGTCGTCCCCGCTTAAAACCTGCGAAACCGCCTTCAACAATGTTTCACCACTGGATTTCGACACGGCTTGCTGCACCAGGGTGTCAATTTCCTGTTTAAATTCTCGACTAACATCCTGCGATTTAATCAACGAGCTATTGAAATGATTATCGGTAAAATGAGTTTCAATGTGGTCACTCACCGTATCAAGCTTTGAGGTTAGTGTTTCAGTAAACTCAGGGTCGTCCACAAAGACGGCATTTAACATTAAGCTGGCGGTCTTCATTCCGATTTCCACACCTTCAGCCGCAACACTGGCGATAGCGGGAATAAGTCTTCTATAGCCATCGCCCATGGTACGCACCAGTGCCTGCTGCTCATCAGTAAGTTGAATTGGTGCTCCGTCAATAAACAAGTCGTTGCTTGCACTGATCCGTATTCGTGGTACCTGATTTTCTGAAAGTACAACCTCATTTTTCTCGATATTGATATCGTATGCCAGGTCAAGTGCGCAATCTGAACCACTGGCATGAAGCTGATTAAGTGACAAACTGACCATCACAATGAAGATGCAGCGTTTGATATTGTTCATAGTGTGTTCCCTCCGATTCGATGTCACTAATAAAGTCGTCGGGATCATCAAGATAGTTTTAACCCACAGCCAAGTTAGTCAAAGTGTCGTGTAACAGGATATGAATAAGGGAAGGGGACGATGAGAAGAGTGACCAGAATCAGGAGCGATTCTGGTCACAAATGATTTATTGATTGATCAGCTGTTTTACAGCATCGATCAATTGATCATTGGTTTGAAACGCTCGGCTGTTGATTCGGTAATAATCATTAACCACGAAGGTTGGGGTCGAGAGTACTTTGTGCTGCATGGCTTCTTTGCGAGCCAGTCTCAGTTTGGAGTTTAGTTGAAATGACTTGGCGGCCTGATCGAATCGTTTGGCATCGGCACCCAATGAAACAAAAAACGCCTTTAATCCTTCGGTATTGGCAATCTGCTTTTTCTCAACATGAATGCGATGATACAAGGCGTCGTGCGCCTTTTCTTTTATACCCAGCATTTCGGCGATGTAATAGGCTTCGACGTAAACTTTCCAGCTTGGATGGTTTTCGTAAGGAACATAAACAAACTCTGCACCTTCGGGGATCGCCAGTTTAATCATATCGGCTAACGATTCCGATTTGTAACAACCCGGACAGCCGTAGTTAAAATATTCTTTAACCTGTTTGGTATC
>JBPEWV010000199.1:0-19593 GCA_052032335.1 Pleionea sp.
AGTGAAATATCTTTGTCGACGTAAAAACCTTTTGCCGACCCCATAACGGTGCCAACCGACTGAGTCGAAAAAGAGAAGCTGCTAATAATTGAGTCTTTATCAACGCCACCTTGAGCCGCAACGTTTTCAATCTGATTCACAAGAGCTTGCAAACCCGCTAGCGCTCGAATGGTCGCATCGGACTGTTCAGTGACCTCAATTGGCGTTTCAGAACTTACAATATCGTATTGTCCGTCAGAAATGACCGCCAAACCCTGAGTATCCATAATGCCATCGGTTAATACAACCACATAAGTGCTGCGCTGATTCAAAGGCTTTACAGGAATGATTGCCAGGCTATTGCCCTGTGGTGCGACCGCATATTCTGTTGCAGGAACTTCACCAATCACCTGCAGCGGAGCAAAAGTCGGTAGATTTGGAGAGCCAAGTTCGTAGTTGATGTCGGCAACAACCTCAAACATACGAATCGTATCACCAGGGACAATGGTTGCAGGGTCAACGGTGACTTCGCTTTCTAAATTAAAAAAGCTCATGGAAATCGGTGCTGTTGTTGACCAACCATCCAATGCATTAATTGCATTTTGTGGGTTGCTCATATCACTGGCGTCTTCAACCGGGATGTTCAGCGTTAAATCTTGAGTGCCCTGAAACAAGATGTCATTGGGTACAGGAATGTCTCCGGCACTAGGGTTATAAACGGCAACAGTCCGCTTTGCTGTGTTCTCGTCGGGTTCTGCAGTGTTGTCACCGCTACAACCGGCCAGAATCAAACTCCCCAGAGTCAATACTCCTAGCGTGAATTTTTTCATTTAACTCTCCCAGTTTGGTAGATAACCAAGTCGGCTCAATACTTTGTCATGTAAGCATTTGAGCTTATTTTTCGACCAGCAACCACCTTATTTTCGTTTTATTAATCTAAAGTTGAAATTATCGTCCGCTCTCAATGCTAACCACAGTTGTAAATCAACGCAAGTGGGCAGACCAGTTTAATTCATCCCACGAGCAACCTATTGATTAATATCACGTTTATTCAATCAAAAGTCTACGAATCAATATTGCAACGCAACAATAAAACCAGTGCATTTTCAAATAAGCTCACTTTTTAGTCATTATCTCGAGTTCCAATTTGTCGAATAATTTTTTATTCCCAAAAACACTTTAACGACTAACAAAACACGATTTATTAACTAAGCTTAAAGATAACAAAACATTTAAAAATTAATAGTCCAATAGCTCGCAAAATGATCCCATGAGTTAAAACCCAAATTGGACGCTTAGAGGGGGGAGTTGTGCCAACCATTCGTTATTCGGTTAACGAATGAAAGATTATCAATTTTGAGGTGAGAAATGAGCATTTTCGAAAATTATCAACAACGTTACGAAGATCACCAACAAGAAGAGTACTCGTTACAGGAATACCTCGAACTGTGTAAAAGCGACCCAATGGCTTACGCAACCTCAGCCGAACGAATGTTAAAAGCCATTGGCGAGCCTCAATTAATCGACACCGCCCAGGATCCCCGGCTCTCCCGACTGTTTTCCAATAAAGTTATAGCTCGCTATCCAGCCTTCGAAGAATTCTACGGCATGGAAGAATCGATCGAACAAATCGTGTCTTATTTCAAACACGCAGCACAGGGGCTGGAAGAACAGAAACAAATTCTGTACTTGCTAGGACCAGTTGGCGGCGGAAAATCATCTCTCGCTGAAAAGCTAAAGAAATTAATGGAAAAGTACCCCATTTATACGCTGAAAGGTTCTCCTGTTTTTGAATCACCTATGGGACTGTTTGATCCCGACGAAGACGGCAAAATTTTACTGGATGAATATGGCATTGCCAGACGATATTTGAGCAAAATCATGTCACCTTGGGCGGTAAAACGATTAAATGAATTTGGCGGGGACATCACGCAATTTAAGGTTGTTAAGTTACAGCCCTCGATACTGAATCAAATTGCGATCGCAAAAACTGAACCGGGCGACGAGAATAATCAGGACATCTCAGCACTGGTCGGTAAAGTCGACATTCGAAAGCTAGAGAGCTTTGCCCAAAACGACCCCGATGCGTACAGCTATTCAGGTTCATTGTGCCGTGCCAATCAGGGCGTTATGGAATTTGTCGAAATGTTTAAAGCCCCTATCAAGGTGTTGCATCCTTTGCTAACTGCCACTCAAGAAGGCAATTACAACAGCACCGAAGGTTTATCCGCCCTACCCTATGAAGGCACCATTTTGGCGCATTCCAACGAGTCTGAATGGCAAAGCTTTAAAAATAACAAAAACAACGAAGCGTTTTTGGATCGTGTTTATATCGTCAAGGTTCCTTACTGTTTGCGTGTAACGGAAGAAATAAAAATTTACGAGAAACTACTGCAAAATAGTTCGTTGTCTGAAGCTCCCTGCGCACCGAATACGTTAAAAATGTTGGCACAATTTAGCTCCCTGTCCCGACTAAAAGAGCCTGAGAACTCCAGCATCTACTCTAAAATGCGGGTCTACGATGGCGAAAGTTTGAAAGACACCGATCCGAAAGCCAAGTCGTATCAGGAGTACCGCGATTATGCAGGCGTCGATGAAGGTATGAGCGGCCTATCGACCCGATTTGCTTTTAAAATCTTATCCCGGGTGTTTAACTTCGACCAAACCGAAGTGGCAGCAAACCCGGTACATCTGCTTTACGTACTGGAGCAACAGATCGCACGCGAGCAATACCCTCAAGAAACTTACGAAAAATACCTGGAGCATATCAAAGGCTTCTTGGTTCCGAATTATATCGAGTTTATAGGCAAAGAAATTCAAACCGCTTACCTGGAGTCTTATTCTGAGTACGGTCAGAATATTTTCGACCGTTACGTCACATACGCTGATTTCTGGATTCAGGATCAAGAATATCGAGATCCAGAAACAGGCGAAAACTTTGACCGTGCTTCATTGAATGAAGAACTGGAAAAAATTGAAAAACCAGCTGGCATCTCCAACCCCAAAGACTTTCGTAACGAAGTTGTTAACTTTGTGCTTCGAGCTCGCGCCAATAACGACGGAAACAACCCGAACTGGACCAGCTATGAAAAATTGCGCTCGGTAATCGAAAAGAAAATGTTCTCCAACACTGAAGACTTACTACCTGTCATTTCTTTCAGTGCGAAGGCTTCAAAAGAAGACAAAAAGAAACATGAGAACTTTGTCGAGCGAATGGTTGAGAAAGGTTACACTGAAAAGCAAGTTCGACTGCTATGTGAATGGTATTTACGTGTCAGAAAATCTTCGTAGCCCAACATTCGATTTCATTGGAGAAGTCTATGACACAATTGATAGATCGACGGCCGAATGCAAAAAATAAAAGTACCGTTAATCGTCAACGGTTTCTGCGCCGTTACAAAAAACAGATAAAACGTGCCATCGCCGACCAAATCGGTAAACGCAGCGTCACTGACCTGGAAAAAGGTGAGAAAATTTCAATCCCATCAAAGGATACTAAGGAACCGACATTCCGCAACGGTGATGGCGGGGTTAAAGAACGCGTTTACCCTGGCAACAAAGAATTTGTTCCTGGCGACCAGATAAAGCGCCCACCTCAGGGCGGCGCGGGCCAAGGTGGTCGCAGAGCCAGCGATCAGGGTGAGGGCACTGATGACTTCATGTTTGAGATTTCCAAAGATGAATACCTCGATTTACTGTTCGATGATCTGGAGCTGCCAAACCTGAAAAAGAATCAACTGAAAAAAATGACGAAAACCCGCACTGTGCGCGCTGGTTATACCACCGACGGTGTTCCCGCAAACTTAAGCATCGTTCGATCGTTACGTTCGGCTATGGCGCGACGCATTGCTCTACGAGCAAAACCAAAGAAAGAAAAGAAGGAACTTGAAGAGCAATTGGCAGAACTGGAAAAACAGGAGCCGCCTCCACAACAAAAAATTATAGCGCTACGAAAACAAATCAAGGCGCTGCAAGAACGCATCGAAAAAATTCCGTTTATCGACACCTTTGACTTGCGCTTCAACAATTACGCACAGCGGCCCGACCCGACATCTCAGGCGGTCATGTTCTGTTTGATGGACGTCTCTGGTTCGATGGACCAGGCCACCAAAGATATGGCAAAACGGTTTTATATTTTGCTTTATTTATTTTTGACCCGCAGTTATAAAGACGTTGAAGTCGTGTTTATTCGTCACCATACTCAGGCTAAAGAAGTCGACGAACAGGAGTTTTTCTACTCACAGGAAACCGGTGGCACCATTGTGTCCAGTGCATTGAAACTGATGGACAAAATCATAAAGGATCGCTACCCACTGGATCAGTGGAATATTTATGCCGCTCAAGCATCCGATGGTGACAACTGGAATGATGACTCACCCGTGTGTGGGAAATTATTGCGACAAAGTATTTTGCCGGTTGTTCGTTATTACGCTTATGTTGAAATCACACAAAGAGAACATCAAAGTTTGTGGCATCAATACGAAAAAATTATTTCTGAGTTTGACAATTTTGCCATTCAACAAATCAAGGAGCAAAACGATATCTATCCCGTTTTCAGAGAGTTTTTCAGGAAACAGGCCGCATGAGTAGAAAGCGCGAACCTATATCAACCGGATCCGACTGGACCTTTGAGTTGATCGAAGAGTATTACGATGCGATCGAGAAAACGGCTGAAAAGTACAATCTCGATACCTACACCAATCAAATTGAGGTTATTACGGCAGAGCAGATGCTCGACGCTTACGCCAGTGTTGGTATGCCAATTGGCTACAACCATTGGTCGTTCGGAAAACACTTTATTTCAAATGAGCAGCAATACCGCCGCGGCCGAATGGGTCTGGCTTATGAGATAGTTATTAACTCCAACCCCTGTATCGCTTACCTCATGGAAGAAAATACCATGATGATGCAAGCACTGGTGATGGCGCATGCCAGCTTTGGTCATAACTCATTTTTCAAGGGCAATTATTTATTCAAAACCTGGACCGACGCAGAAGCCATTATCGACTATCTGTTGTTTGCAAAAAAATACGTGGCCGATTGTGAACAACGTTATGGCATTGATGAAGTTGAGAGCCTGCTCGACTCATGCCATGCGTTAATGAATTATGGTGTCGACCGCTATAAGCGCCCCTACCCTATTTCGATGCGAGAAGAGAAGCGTCGGCAGAAAGAACGAGAGGAATTTCTACAATCGCAAGTCAACGAATTGTGGCGCACCATTCCCAAGAAGCGCCGTAAAGATCTCGAGGAAGCCAAACGACGCTTCCCTCAGGAGCCACAAGAAAACATCCTTTACTTTATTGAAAAGCACGCGCCGTTACTTGAACCCTGGCAACGCGAAATCATTCGCATCGTTCGCAAAATCGGTCAGTACTTTTATCCGCAACGGCAAACGCAGGTCATGAATGAAGGCTGGGCCTGTTTTTGGCACTACACTCTGCTCAATGATATGTACGATCAGGGGCTTCTGTCGGACGGCTTTATGATTGAGTTTTTACAAAGTCATACCAACGTCGTTTATCAACCCGATTTCGACAGCCCCTACTTTTCAGGCATTAACCCCTACGCTCTGGGTTATGCGATGATGCAAGACATCAAAAGAATCTGTCAAAACCCAAGTGACGAAGATAAACGATGGTTTCCTGATATTGCCGGCTCAAACTGGCTGGAAACGCTCGACTTTGCCATGCGCAATTTTAAAGACGAGAGTTTTATCGCGCAGTTCCTGTCACCCAATTTGATTCGTGAATTTAAACTGTTCAGCATTCTTGATGATGATCAGGAAAACACCCTGTCGGTCGAATCCATCCATAACGAATCGGGTTACAAGCACATTCGCCAATTGCTGTCGAACCAGTACAATCTCAGTATGAACGAACCCAACATTCAAGTTTATAACGTTGATGTCCGTGGCGATAGAAGCATTACTTTGCGTCATACGCCTCACAACCGTGTACCGCTAGCAGACACGCGTTCAGAAGTACTCAAGCATCTGCACCAGCTTTGGGGGTTCAGGGTTCAATTAGAAGGGCTGGACGAAGAGGAAAAGCCCTATATCATCGAGCAAGTTCCGCCAGAAGAATCGGAGGCAAAAAAAACGGTTGCCTGAGCAACCGTTTCATATTTTTAAAGTGATCAAAACCAACTATTAATTCATTTCAAACTAGTTGTCGTCTTCGAGCTCACTCAGTGCATTCAGTTTTTCACGCATTTCTTGCCAGATGGCGCCCGACTCGTGGCCGTATTTCCAAAGTTTATCAATTAAATTTTCAATATCGCCGGACTCAATAATTGGCGTCAATTCGGAATAAAACGCCTTCGCTGCTTTTCGAGCCTTGTCGCTGGTGAAGTAGTACTCTCCAATTCGATAATAAATTGTTTTAAAGCCGTTCAACATCAAGGTGTAAACTGGATTTCCGGCGGCGATGGTTGCACGATGATGGAACGACCAGTCAAAATTGATGAAATCAGCCGACGTATCGCCAACATCCTCAAGTTCTTTTAGCAGTTCAATCACCTGTTGGGGGTTACTTTTAACCGCCAGTCGAAGGTAAATTGCGCTCATATTGGTGCGAGCGTTCAATAGTTGATCGGCGATGGTTAATGAGCCTTCATCATCCAGGCGAACAATGGTGTCCAGTATGTTTAATCCTGCCGTTTCCCATATATCGTTTACCTTAGTTGGTTTCCCGTGTTGAATGGTTAACCAGCCGTCACGCGCCAAACGTTGTAGCACCTCGCGTAGCGTGGTTCGTGTCACGCCAATTAAGTCTGACAACTCACGTTCTGCAGGCAAAATGGTTCCGGCAGCAAACTTGCCTCGCCAGATGGACTCGACGATGTATTGCTCAGCAAAAGCGGCTGGACTTTTCGCCTTAATAGGCGTCGTCATGTGGTAAGTTACTTTATTTTGATGATCGGTCATTGTATTTTTCTGTAAAATTATTGTTGACGCTTGGCACCAAGCTTATCTTGAACAAGCTACTTCAACTGGTCTGAGTTCCAACCTGAGCCTTAGGATATACCCTAAACCAACAATTTGAAAGCCTAACGATCCATCGAAAAAGTAAATCGTCGGGCCCCTGTGTTAACGGCCAGATTAAAGGCAAGCGATTCGACAGCTGGTGGAGAAGTCTGGGCAAACGCTTAAAAAGCGACTAAAATCCATGTAACATTGCCTACTTGCATGAAATTAAACGAAAAATAATCAACAAATCGAATAGGATCCAATCATAATGGCAAAATCGATTCCTGCAGCATTTCTCGATAACTTTCTAGGAAACGCGCCTGACTGGTACAAAATTACCATTGTCGCGTTTCTTGTTATCAACCCTATCATCTACTTTGGTGCTGGCGAAGCTGGTGCCACCATCGCTGGTTGGGCTTTAATCCTTGAGTTTATTTTCACCCTAGCCATGGCGTTAAAGTGCTACCCATTGCAACCCGGAGGGCTGCTTGCGCTGGAAGCCGTTTTCATGGGCTTGACCAGTACCGATACCGTGATGCACGAGATACAGGCGAATCTAGAGGTGATCTTGTTGTTAGTCTTTATGGTCGCCGGTATCTTCTTCATGAAAGGGTTATTGCTGTTCACTTTCACAAAGATTTTATTAGGTGTTCGCTCCAAAGCCCTGTTGTCTTTGCTGTTCAGCTTTGTGGCTGCCGTCCTATCGGCTTTCCTCGACGCACTAACCGTAACCGCTGTTGTAATCGCCGTTGGTGTTGGCTTTTACGGTATCTACCACAAAGTCGCGTCCGGTAAAAAATTCGATCACGATCACGATCACAGCGTTGATGAAGAAGTGCATGAATACCATCGCGACGATCTCGATCGCTTTCGCTCGTTTCTCCGTAGTTTATTAATGCATGCGGCCATCGGTACTGCTCTGGGTGGTGTCTGCACTCTTGTTGGAGAGCCGCAAAATCTACTTATCGCGGCACGGGCCAACTGGGGCTTTGGTGAGTTCTTTATTCGCATGGCACCCATCACGATTCCGGTATTAATCACAGGCTTAATTACCTGTTTTATTTTGGAAAAAGTAAAATGGTTTGGCTATGGCGAAGAGATTCCTGAGAACGTGCGTGCGATAATGGAAGAGTTCGCAAAAGCCGAAGAAAAGAAAAGAACCTTGCGCGACAAAGTCAGTCTTGCCATGCAAGGTGTTACTGCAATCTGGCTGGTCATCGCTCTGATGTTCCATATGGCGCCGGTTGGGCTGATCGGCTTATCGATTATCGTATTAGCAACTACCTTTACTGGTGTTATCGATGAGCACAGTATCGGTAAAGCGTTTGAGGAAGCATTACCGTTTACCGCACTACTGACAGTGTTCTTTGCGATTGTTGCGGTAATTGCCGACAACCAATTATTCTCACCGATCATCAATGCCGCACTGCAAATGGACGGTACTGACCAAATCGCCATGTTCTATGTTGCCAATGGTTTGCTGTCCATGGTCAGTGATAACGTTTTCGTCGCCACCGTTTACATTAATGAAGTAGCCAAAGCGGCACTGGAAGGTACGATTTCACGAGAAACCTTCGACATGTTAGCTGTCGCAATTAACACGGGCACCAATATTCCGAGCGTTGCTACCCCGAATGGTCAAGCGGCGTTTTTATTCTTGCTAACCTCGGCCTTGGCTCCTTTGATTCGGCTGTCTTACGGAAGAATGGTTATTATGGCTCTGCCCTATACCATCACAATGAGTATTGTTGGCTTTGCAATGGTATACATTTCACTGGAGTCGTCGACCAAGAAGCTTTACGAAGCAGAGTTGATTACCCCTCATACCATGGAAGATCTATGTAACTCCATGCAGGGTAGTTGGAACGATGGCGAGTGTACTTTACAAGCCAAAAAATCAGGCGGTGGGCACTAACCCTCCTCCTGAATTTATACATAAAAAAAGCGGCTTCTCAGCCGCTTTTTTTTATGTCAATCATTTTTAGTTTAAGTCATCCCATATTGCCCTACCGCCCGCAGCCTTACGAATGGCTTCAAGGTGCTGCTGATGGTTGCTCTCTTCTTCTTCCGAAGCTTTGATTACTTTTAGTGGTGAGCTTTTGCGAATGCGACGGATTCCGGCGCCCTGCTTACCTTTATTGAGTAGATCCTGATGCGACGACAAGGTCAAGGAGGTTTGCCCGCCAGTCATCAGCAAATAGACATCGGCCAGGATTTCAGAGTCGAGTAACGCGCCATGCAACGTTCGATGAGAATTGTCGATATGATAACGTTTACACAATGCATCCAGGTTGTTTTTCTGCCCCGGAAACATCTGACGGGCCAAAGCCAAGGTGTCGAGTACCGAGCAATAGTCTTCCATCTTACCCAGTCCTTTATCGAGGCATTTCAGCTCCCAGTCGAGAAAGCCAATGTCAAACGGCGCGTTGTGTATTACCAGTTCGGAGCCTTTGACGAAGTTTAAAAAGTCATCAACAACTTCGGAAAAACGCGGTTTATCGGTGAGAAATTCGTTGGTGATACCGTGAACCTGAATTGCGCCGTCGTCGACAATTCGATCCGGTTGAATGTACTGATGATAATGCCGACCGGTTAATTTACGATCCACCAGCTCAACACAACCGATCTCAATGATCTTGTGCCCTTGCGTCGGCTCAAGCCCGGTTGTTTCGGTATCTAGAACAACTTGTCTCATATTGTTTACTCTGAGTATCTAAAGTTTGAAGAGGATTAACTGAGTGCCTGCTCGACGCCTCGGTTCGCCAGTTCATCCGCCAATTCATTTTCTGGGTGGCCACTGTGTCCTTTCACCCAGTGCCAGTCAATATCATGCTTTTGCGATTCTTCATCCAGCTGCTTCCAGAGATCGGCGTTTTTTACCGGCTTTTTGGCCGAATTTTTCCAGCCTCGCTGTTTCCAGCCGGTCATCCACTCCGTGATGCCCTTTCTAACGTACTGTGAATCGGTTGTCAGCGACACCTTGCAGGGCCTTTTTAACGCTTTCAAGGCCTCAATGGCTGCCATTAACTCCATGCGATTATTGGTGGTTTCGCGCTCGCCACCATACAGTTCCTTTTGGTGTTTGCCCATGCGCAGCAATGCACCCCATCCGCCAGGGCCAGGATTACCTTTACAGGCGCCATCGGTAAATATTTCGACACTTTCCACAGAGATTCCAATTATTAATTTTGTACTTTTTTCAACTCTCGCTCGACCAGTCGTCGCACGCCGGGCTCAGCAAAACGGGCGGGTACCAACTTACGGTTATCGCGCCAACTGGGGCGCAAAGGCGTGATGGTCGACACACACTTTTTCGCAATTATAAAGTAATGGCTAGTGAAGTGCGATGCGACTGACCGGTAAATGGTATGATTTTCTGGGTGGTATTTTAATCCAAGGCCGGAATAGACTTCTACCGAAAAGCCCAACAATAACAGCCAGTCTTTCAGACGCGACAAACCAATCAGTCGTTTTTCACGACACTCTTTTTTCATCAGTCGACAGCTATAATGGCGGCTTCCGTACCAGCTCCAAGGATTGATTCCAGAAAGGACCAGGTGACCATCAGGAATAATCACCCGTTCCAGTTCCCGCAGCACCTGGTGCGGCTCGGTTAAAAATTCCAGAGCATGGGTACAGGTCACCACATCAACCGAGTCAGACGCTATCGGTAAGGCTTCAAACCCTGCTTGGATATCAGCAAATCGGGCATCTCGCCCCACTTTGAACCAGTGTTTGACAGGACTTCGTGAGTAAGACAGCTCTGACGACAGAGCGCCTAAAGCCAATCCGTAATAACCAAAAAACTCTGGCAAAAAATGATTCAACTGACGCTGAAGTTGAATTTGAGCTCGTTCGCCACCGGGAATCGACCGCCAGCTCGCTGGCATCGTTTTACGGTTGTCGATGTTGGGTGGCTCTTGGTACATTATACTTTACTCAAATAATGAAATAACTCTGGCAGGCCAATGCTTAACATTGAACCGATAAAAGCCTTCTCTGATAACTATATATGGGCTGTACGAAATGATCGAGTATCAAAATGCCTGGTGGTCGACCCCGGCGATGCCAGCCCAGTCGAAAAGTACTTGCAAGACAATCAGTTAGAGCTTTCTGGCATTCTAATTACTCACCACCACTTTGACCACACTGGCGGTCTTCAATCGTTGAAATCGAACCATCGCTGCCCAGTTTATGGGCCTGATAATGAAAAGATTGCGGGTATCGATCGGCGTTTGAAACAGGGCGATAAACTGCATTTAGATGTATTCGACTTACTTTACGACATTATTGAAGTTCCCGGCCATACATTGGATCACATTTGTTTTGTCGCTTCAGACCATGTTTTCTGTGGAGACACCCTGTTCGCTGGAGGCTGTGGTCGACTGTTTGAGGGTACACCAAAGCAAATGTGGCATTCGTTACAAAAACTGAAACAGCTCAACCATGACACACGGGTATATTGCGCCCACGAATATACCCAGGCCAATTTGAACTTCGCATTGGCGGTCGAGCCTGAGAATACCGAACTTCAGACCCGAAAGCTGCAGGTCGATAAGTTACGCCAAAAGGATCAAATAACTTTACCCAGTACCATGGGTCTTGAAACAGCAACCAACCCGTTTCTTCGAGCGAATGAACCGTCGATTAAACAGGCCGCTGAAACTTTTTCACGACAATCGCTGTCTACTCCAGAGGAAATCTTCGCGGTGGTTCGTCAATGGAAAGACAATTTTTAACATGAGGATTAATCTGCCTTTAGATTGACAGTTATCGCACATAAAAATACTATGAGCGACCGATTGAAGTTTGGATCGCCGTTTTCTAGCGTTAAACAGAAAACATCACCGACGTACCTTAAAGCGCTTTATTCCTATGATTAAACAATTTATTTGTATTCTGACCACCTGTACCCTGCTAACGGCTTGCAAATCGTTTATGCCGATCTCCAGCTCGACAACAGAAACCCAATCTACAGGCGAGCTGGCCAGTGAAATTGTCGAGATCGAATCGAACAAATCACCCACTATAGAAGAAGCCAATCTTGATGATCTGAGTGTCGATGTGTACTCAGTCGATGATTTAGAAAGTGAAGTCGCAGAAATTAACAATTTATGGTGGATCATTCGCGAGCAGTTCCAACTGCCCATTCCCGAGAAAAAACGCCTAATCGCACAGCGCAATTGGTACGCCCGTCATCCTGCTTATATCGAACGGGTATCAGAACGAGCAACACCTTACCTCTTTCATATCGTCGAGCAGTTAAAATCGCGAAACATGCCAATGGAACTTGCGTTACTGCCAATCGTTGAAAGTGCTTTTGATCCTTTTGCCTATTCGCACGGTCGCGCGTCCGGCATGTGGCAATTCATTCCGGCAACCGGTCGTCGATTTGGTCTGAGTCAAAACTGGTGGTACGATGGCCGCAGAGACGTTTACTACTCCACCATCGCGGCACTCGATTATCTGGAGTATCTTCACAAAAGATTTGATGGTGACTGGCTACATGCCATCGCGGCCTATAACTCTGGTGAAGGCAACGTTTTAAGAGCCATTCGCAAAAATAAACGGCGCAATAAAGCAACCGACTTTTGGTCTCTGGATTTACCGCGAGAAACCGAAGCCTACGTACCAAAACTTTTGGCACTGGCCGATCTTCTGGCACAAAGTGAAAAATATCAACTAACCTGGACGCCCATCGACAACACCCCTTACTTCGCCAAAGTAACTGTCGACTCACAAATCGATTTGGTGGTCGCCGCCGAACTTGCCCAGGTCGACATGGACGATTTCTACACCTTGAATCCGGGATTCAATCATTGGGCAACCGAACCGAAAAAGTCGACCGACCTGTTAGTACCCATTCAACAAGAATCCGTATTCATCGAAGCGTTAAAGAAAACGCCAGCCGAACAACGCATTGCGTTTCAGCGGTACACCATAAAACCCGGCGACAGCTTGTTAAGTCTGTCAAAAAAGTTCAATACAACGGTTGACTTACTTCGTTCCACCAACGGAATACGTGGCAACGTCATTCGCGCCGGTAAAGCATTGCTGATTCCGACCGCTTCGTACAAATCGGGTACTTATTCAAAAAGTCAGAATAACCGCTTAACAGCGAAACAAAACCGGCAACGTTCCGGCCAAAAAATCGATATTCGAGTTCAGAAAGGCGACTCTTTCTGGTCATTATCACGAGAATATAAAGTGGGCATGCGAGAACTCGCAAGCTGGAATAACATGGCCCCAACCGACCCACTTCGAATCGGACAAAAACTGGTGGTCTGGACTGAGTCGGGTAAAGTCGCTGCCAAAGGCGGGATAAAAAACAAAACACGCAAAATTCGCTACAAAGTTCGTCGCGGAGATTCGATCGCACGAATCGCAGGAAAGTTTCGAGTCAAGGTTGCCGATGTCGTGCGTTGGAATCGAATCAACCCCGAAAAATATTTACAACCTGGACAACGTTTAACATTATACGTTGATATTACGCGTCAGTATTAAAATAACACTCGAGCGCTCCAATTTCTTTTTTTGGGGCGCATATGTTAAAGGGGTTTAAGTTAGAAAAAATAATCACTAAGTCGCAAGACATTCGAAATCTTTAAACTCGCCACTGCTATCACACCAGCTTAAATCAATGTTTTCAACATGCGCTTTCTCAGGACCACGCTGACACCACTGCATCAATTGTTGTAAGGTGTGAGGATCGCCCTCAGCGACCAGTTCAACGCGACCATCAGATAAGTTTCTTACCCAACCGCACACCCCCAGCTGTCTCGCTTTTTCCTGTGTGCTGGCACGATACCAAACACCTTGAACCTGTCCTGAGATATAGGCGTGAACTCGTTTTTGATTTTGGGTCATGAACAATCGGCTCCATTGAACGAAAAGCTACTTAACTGGATGTTAGTAAACTCATTAGGTTGCAATCAGATTTATAATAGTTGAAAAATCACACTGTTCAACCAGAACCATAAGCTCTACACCAATTTCAATGACCTTTGGTGTCAGCTACTGCCCAACCTGATCAATCTCAATGCGCAAGTTTTTAAACGAAACATGAGCACTTTGTTGGTGATACATTTGATAGAATGCCAAACCTGAACTGTAGCCTTCTGTTTTAATCAATTTGAAACGAAACCTTGGAATATCCTGATGACTCCACCCTATTGCTTGCGTTCGTTTAGATAAGGCCAGCGCGTTCGCAAGTGCTCGAAACCGATCGCGATAGAGAATATCCTGCTCGATCAATTTCGATTGTGCTTTGGCAAAAGGGTGTTTTTCTTTCGCCAATAAAACCTCTGTTTCTCCCGTCGCTTTATCAATTACCATCCGATCATCATGAGATAGATAATGAGCAATCACGCCTCTAACTTGCTTTTTCTCATTTTGTTTTGTGATATGAGCCTTTCTAAGATCAAACATCCAGACCCCATTTTCTCCAATTGATTTATAGAAAAGCGATTGCTCATTTTCGCCAACCAATAATGCCGAGGTTTCATCCACACCGAAGGCAAAAGGAGATGAGGTATCTAAAGCTAGCTGAATCAATCGTCCTTGGCGACCACGCTCAGAAAAGTGAGTGTCGATGATTCCGGCAGCGATTAATCCGAGGCCACCTGAGGAGCGATAAGTCACATCATTTGCTTCCAATCCGCCACAGCTATCATCTTTATCACAGCCCACTTTCGGTGGTTTACTATCAAACGTTCCCCGTTTCAACGCCTGATAACTGTCACCATTGGTGATCATAGGCTGTAACTGACCAAACAGTTCACCGCCAGACTGTACGGCAGCACCTGCACTGGTTCCGCCAACGATTAAATCATCAGCTTTAATTTTCGTTCTAATTAACTGTAATAACGAACTATCTTCGCTACTGTCCCAACGACGCAATGCTTTTAAAGACAATGACTGATCGCCTCCGTTGATAAAAAGTCCATCCGCTTTCTTGACTAAATTCAACAGCACCTCTGGATTATTACACAGGTTTTGTTGATATTGATCCAGTTCAGGATAAATCTCTTCTCGGCGGACAGTACCAAGAATACGTGCGCGATTATGATGTAACTGTTTACATTGTTGATGCTCGATACTATAGAGAACAGCGGGATCAATCGGTAACCACTTTGCATCAGCGCCCGCCTGAGACAATACCTGAAGATAAAAATCAACGGCATCAAATGGATCACGTGATGAACTGGTTAAAAAGACGATTAGAGGCTTGCTCTTCTGTGCGGTCAAGGAACTATCGACTGAGGCGCTAGCTGATAACTTTTTCTTCCGAACTCTATCTGCCAGTTTAACAAACGAAGTAAAAATTTGAATCGTCGCCGCGTGCTTGGAATCGGACAAAATAACCTGCTCCGTTTTGCGCTGCTGTTGATAACTTTGACGATGCTGTAAATAGTCGAGCATTAAATACCAGTTATGATCAGACAGTGTTTTATAAAGCGATTTACCGTTCAGTTTGCTGGCAAAGTCACTTTGCCCCCAACGCACTTCAGTTACTTTAAATGCTTCAACAAATTCATCATTTGACATGATGCTTCCATGTTGTCGTTTAATCTGACTCAACAATGCAAAGAGTTTTTCACCCAACTCCGGATCATCGCTTTGCCAATAGTCACTACGACGAAGCTGATCTAGCTGCAACTCAGACAGCCTATAGATCTCTTCTGTTTTAAACTGATTGATCGAAAGCTGATGTTGCTTCAGTGCTTTCGTTAAATCGCGACAATTTGAGCTCGACAAGGTCGAACAGGTTTTCAAAGCACCTCCAGCCAGAAGTAACTGATAATGCTCAAACTCAGCAGGTTGCGCAAAACAATGTTTGGCAAATAAACTAAATCCGACAACACCGCTTAACTTGAGCCATTTCATTTTTCAAACCGTCCCTTAATCACAGCTTTGCCATTACTGACCATAAGTTGTCCCATGGCGATCACAGAGTCAACCTTCATCGAGTCTCGCGACAATAACACGCAATCGGCATCTGCGCCGACTTCGATTCTTCCCTTTGACTTCAGGCCAAGAATATCTGCTGGGTTTTTCGTGATAACGGCTAATGCCTTAGATAAGTCAATATTCTCATCGATCACTGCATCGCGCACTTCGCGATACAATGACTCTTCGTCGCCCACTAACAACTGAATCAGACGACCTTTCTCATCAAAGTCAGGTAAACTCGCGTGACCGTCAGAGCTAAAGGTAATGCGCTCAAGCGGAACATCGTTTTCCAGCAAATATTTAAGTCCCTTGGAACACTTTACTTCACCCGAGTTAAGGGCATGCTCGGTAGTTGAAGTGGTCAAATCAATACAGCCGCCCTGCTTTACCAGGCTTATACCCGCCTGCAATAACTCAAGATTGCGATTTATATGCGTTGGATAAAACTGTGACAGCGGAACATCGGTTTGCTCAGCAATATCATGCAAGATTTTTAAATGCCGCGCACCATCACCCGTATGAATACTGACAACTCCTGCTTTACCAGCAAGCATTCCCCCAACACGTGCTTCCGCAGCAATTTTTGCTAACTCGTTTACGGTCGGTTGTGATGAGCGGTGATCCGATATGGCCACTTCGCCCACACCGATAAATTCAGACAATAAAATAATGTCGTCCATCACCGATCCGGTTACTGTTTTCACTGGCACTTGATAAGAGCCGGTATAACAGTAACAGCTGATCCCTTCTTCGTTTAGCGCTTTCGCTTTGGCCAATAAATCAGGTAGGGTACGAGTGGTTGCATCGGTGCCCAGAGCCCCAACCAAGGTTGTAATTCCAGCCAATGTTGCATCACTCAAGTTCATTTCAGGAGTCCGAGTGGTAAACCCGCCTTCTCCTCCACCTCCAGTAATATGAACCAGAGAGTCAACAAAGCCTGGTACCAGATAAAAGTCGGAACCATCAATCACCTTAATTTCAACATTAACAGCAGTTAGCTCAATATTATCTTCAATCGCTGAAATTTTACTGCCAGCCAATAATACGTCTTTTTGCCCAAGATCAGCCGGGCTTTTTACAGAAGCATTTTTAATAAGGGTTAACAATGTCGTGCTCCTAATAATTAATATCCAATAGCCACTGCGACAATGACAACAACTGTCGCCATGGCGAAATTAATCAATAAAAATTTATAAATAAAACTGGCCCAATTAGCCCACTGTATACGAGCCACACCCAATGTACCCATCAACGAGGCCGACGTCGGGACAAATATATTGGTGATACCGTCACCCAGTTGAAACGCAAGAACAGCTGTCTGCCGGGTAACTTGAACCAAATCAGCAATAGGCGCCATAAGTGGCATAGTCAATGCGGCCTGGCCTGATCCTGAGGTCACAAAGAAATTAAAAACTGATTGAAAATACAACATGAAGACCGCCGATGCAGATTGCGAAAAACCATCAAAGACACCCGCAGTTGAATGCAAGATAGAATTTAGCACCGACGGTGTTTCTGGATCGGTGCCACCAAGAACGGACAGAATACCCTGCGCGAAACCAACGACCAACGCAGGTGGTAACAGATCGGATGCGCCTTTGCGAAAGGCATCGGCAACACGATTG
This sequence comes from Pleionea sp., assembly GCA_052032335.1. Classification (GTDB taxonomy): domain Bacteria; phylum Pseudomonadota; class Gammaproteobacteria; order Enterobacterales; family Kangiellaceae; genus Pleionea. The sequence continues at coordinate 17,527 of JBPEWV010000199.1, forward strand.
GCATTAAATCCATTAACACCAAAAAGGCAAGCAACGATACCAGCGACTACGCCCATTACGAAAAACTGTGTCGCAATTTCCGGAATGTAATAGCCGTACTGTACGACGCCAAAGATAACCCAGACAATTCCTGCAACCAAGGTAAGCAAAATTAAACGCTCGCCCAAAGTCAATGCTTCTTTCGGTAGCTGAGTCAGGTCGTGATTTTCTCTAAAATAATCATCGGACAAACGACTTTTCGACAACGACGGTTTGCGCTTAATTTTATGGGCGTAATACCAGGTATAAGCGATAAGTACCGCTGTAAATACGCACCAGATCACCATCCGAAGTCCGCTACCCGACATCACAGGTACGCCCGAAAGGCCTTGCGCAATCGCCACGTTAAACGGATTCATCCATGACGTGGCAAAACCGATTTGTGTCGCCACATAAGTGCACATGACCGCAGTAATACCATCGTAGCCCAGAGATACCATAATCGGCGCAACAATCATGGCAAATACAATCGCCTCTTCCCCCATTCCAAACACGGCACCGCCAAGGGAAAACACAAAACACAAAATCGGAATTAAAAAGATATCCTTGCCTTTAATTAATACCAGCAGGCGTAGTAAAGCTTTATCAATGGCTTTGGTTTCCATCAAGACGCCAAAGGCGCCGCCAATCAGGATAATAAACATGATAACGCCAATGGCAGCACCATACTTTGAACCTGAAGTTAGTCCATTAAATGCAAATGATAGTAAACTATTATCTTGCTCCGGAGAAAATATTGGCGCGCCTTGAGCTTGCTCTGTTTCCTGCTTAAAGCTAGAAGCTTTAAGTACCGTTCTCTCGACCGTTTTTTCACCATGACTGTAACTGATGGTTTCGGTCTCAAACGATCCGGGCGCGATAAAATAGGTCAGTAACCACGCGAGAATAACGATACCAACAATGAGCACCAAAGTATCCGGAACGCGACTGGAAACCTGTGGCGAGGAGATATGTTCTTTAGTCATAATTGTCTTCAGTGATTGCTCCAGATGAAAGTACCTGAAAAAGGGGCGGCAAAGCCGCCAATTTAAAGTCAGGTGAAAACTACCAGGTTGCGCAGCAACTCGTTTAGAATCCTATATTAAACAAGTTGCAGACACTCGTTACAACATCCTTACGGGTAAAATGATTTTCGTAATTCCAGTTAGAATCGCTGCGTATAGGTCAATCGATAATAACGCCCCATAACATTGTGATTCAGAAGGTCTGCATTTAAGTAACGCCCATAAACAAATGGGGCATCACGGTCGAACACATTGTTTACCCCAAAGCTGACCGTAATATCTTTGCCAAAATCTTTACCGATTATTGCATCAACCACGGTCCAAGAAGGAACAATTCGATTTGGAGAAGGAACAGCGCCTTCGCCTTGAACATCACGAATGTAATCTAAAGCGTCGTAATCCGTTACGTCATCTGGATCTGAGTTTAATTCTCCTAACAAACCAACTTCGTCATAATAATGATGTGTGTATTTAGCCGCGACCGAACCGTAAAAGTCATCCATACTCCACTTCAATTTTAATGAAGCAATAATGCGAGGGTACCGAAAGGTTCCAGCCAGATCTTCAGTTCGTCCTAATGCAGTTCGTTTACGATCGAACTCTGCCAAATAAGTGGAATCAAACAATACAGAAAACTTTCCGGCTGACTGTGTATCGATATATTGCGTGTATGTAAAATCGAAACCAGATACTGTCTGCTCGCCTATGTTTTCAAGCTGTAATCTGGAGTTGACTCCCAGAGCATCTGAATTAGCGAAAGTCGCTGCATCTTCAATCGACTGCTGTAGCTCTTGTGGCGTTAGGTTTGCGCCATCGGGTACGCCATAGAAGCCACACCACTCAGAGTCGATGACAATGCCAATTTCACCCTCGGGAACACGACCGCAAAATGCGTAGTTTTCAGGATCATTAAGCGCGCGAACAATGGCGCCTTCAGCATCGACGTCAATGATGTTTTCATGCTCGAACATCCATGCGTCGGCAGTTACTGTAATATCATCAGTCAGACTCCAGACGAAACCAT
>JBPEWV010000002.1:0-41462 GCA_052032335.1 Pleionea sp.
TTCCTTGTCAAGACTCTTCAGCAAACCTTAAGCCTTCATTACAGAACAGTAACATCCGCTTTAGCTAACATTACGCTCTGCGAAATCAATAAAAAGCTCGGTGCATCAGTCATAGCTTTTGCCCGAACGCCTTATAAGGTATATTTTAACACTTGAGTCGATGCAAACTCGCAACCGTAACGTCTGCCTTAGAGGATTTCATGAAAGGAAAAGCAACGTCTTTTGATATTGCGCACCAAGCCGGTGTTTCACAATCGACCGTATCGCGGGCGTTACGTGACAGTCCTTTAGTCAACGCAGAAACTCGTGCCCGCATCAAACAAATAGCCAAAGAACTGAACTATAAAGTCGACAAAAATGCCAGCAGTTTGCGAACTCAACGCAGCGATACCATTGCGCTACTTTTGTTTGAAGACCCCACCAGCGACGAGTCACAGATCAATCCGTTTTTTCTCTCGATGCTCGGTAGCATCACACGTACTTGCGGTGACTATGGTTTCGACCTACTGGTAAGTTTTCAAAAACTGGACGAAGACTGGCACGCCGAATACAAAGACACCCACAAAGCGGATGGCATAATTTTGCTCGGTTACGGCGACTACACCAATTATCAGGGCAAACTGGAGCAGTTGGCGGAACATAAAACACATTTTGTACTCTGGGGTGCTACCAATGAGGCCCAGCCGGGTGTTTCCATAGCCTGCAACAATTTTGAAGGCGGCTATGAAATAACCCAGCACCTACTTCAACTTGGACGAAAAAACATAGCTTTCATTGGTGGCGCTTCGGCTCGATGCCCGGAGTTTTACGATCGTTATAAAGGAAGTCTGAAAGCTCAGGAAGACGCGGGCACACCGGTTAATCGGGCCATGCAATTCGATGCGATCACCACTGAACAATCCGGTTACGAGGCCGCGCTTCAACTTATGGCGTCGCAACATCCGTTTGATGCCATCTTCTGTGCCAGTGATTTGATAGCGGTCGGCGTAATGAAAGCACTGCGCGATAAAGACATAAAAATACCCGACCAGGTGTCGGTTGTCGGGTACGATAACATTCCCTTGTCTGAATTTACTCGTCCTGCTTTGACAACAGTACAGCAAGACACCAAGTTGGCCGGAAAAAAACTGGTCGAAAGCCTGGTAAAACAAATTCGTGGGCAGGACGTTAGTAGCTGTTTATTACCCGCCAAACTTATCGTGCGTAATTCTTGCGGCAGCAATCTAGACTAAGAATGTGAAAGGTATTTTCTGTCGTATGAGTTGCAGATAAATCGGCACAGAGTTTCTAATTTAACGGCGCGTCTAACGAAACAATTCAGATTTTAACAGAGGCATAAAAAAAGAGTGAGAGAAAACAAACCGAGCTCGTTATTGGAAAGTTTTCTCTTACTCTTGGTTGAGTTATAAACTCAAGTTAAAAATATACGACTGCAATGGCTTTAAATCAACCTTTATGAACGATTTTTGTTCTTTAACGATCAACTTTGACTTGTATTCTTTCGATAACACATCAATTAAACGGTATTCACCGGGCTCAAGTTCCCACTGTTCAATTAATTCATCCTCTATTTTCAGCTCAAACTGATAACTTTTTTGGCGATCAAAATTAGACACGATAATAAATTGCTCATCATCATTCCAACGAGCAAAACTTAACAAACGATTGTTATAACCTGCGGTTTCCTCAAGGTTTGAAGCATGCAAAGAGTGGAATTTTCCGTTAAAGGCCGGATGGTTGGCCGATATATTCATCAACCGAACGTAAAAATTACGAAGCTGTCTTTCGGCAGGCGTCAACTTTGCACCGTCAAAGGCTCCGTTGTTCATCCAACGTTGTAAACTGGGAACGGCCCAATAATCAAAAATGGTGGTTCGACTCGGATCGCCAAACCCGGCATCGCCTGAAGCGGGTTCGCCCAATGCCTGGGCAAAATACAACATGGTTGGCGAGCGACTGATGAGTGCGCTAACCACCATCGCCGGTTTTGCCGCGTTCGGGTCGCCGACAAACTCCGGGCTGGCAATGCGCTGCTCATCATGATTTTCCAAAAAATGCAGCAGGTACTGCTCAATATCGGAATATTTCTTTTGAACGTCGATCAGCTTTGATGTCCCCTCCTTTCCCTGCATAATGGCTTTGATGGTGTCGTAGAAATCCACCTTGTCGTACAGATAATCCATCTTGCCCAAGTGAATAAAGTCACGGTACAAGTGAGGTTGATAAATCTCGGCCAATAAAAAACTATCAGCTTTTTTCATTTTAATTGCCGAGTTTAGATAGCTCCAGAACTCAACCGGCACCAACTCAGCAACATCAAATCGAAAGCCATCAACGCCTTTATCCAGCCAATATTCGACAATTTCTCGATATTTCACCCAACTCCCAGGCACCTGCTGTTGTTGCCAAAAACGGTAATGGGCCTCGATACCTTTGTTCGCAAATCCTTCGGGCAATTGCGGAAAATCGACGCTGCCATCCGGTTTCACACCGTAATTGATTTTCACGGTTTCGTACCAGTCATTGCTGTCGGGTTGCGCTTTTCGGCTGCCATTGCCGGTCCACTTGGCAGGCGTTTCTTGAAACTCGCCATCGGCCAATGGGTGCGGCTCGCCACCCAAAGGTTGATAACCGCCTTTGGCCTCGGGTACTTTGAACGACTGACCAACGATATAATAAAAGTTATTATCACGCTGGTACTCAACCGTATCGTTATCGCTTGCACCAAAGTCTTCGACACCCTCAGGTTTCGAAATTGACTGATAGTTTCGAGCAACATGATTGGGCACAATATCAATAATAACCTTCAAACCATGTTGATGGGTTCTCTGTATCAGGGCTTCAAATTCTTGTAATCGCTTGGCGGGGTCAACGGCCAGATCGGGATTCACATTGTAATAATCTTTCACCGCATAAGGCGAACCGGCGCGACCTTTGACTACATCAGGATCATCCAAGCTGATCCCAAAATCGGAATAATCATTGATCACGGCATGGTGCAACACGCCGGTGTACCAAATGTGCGTCACGCCCAGCTCTTTAATCCCTTCGAGTGCTTTATCAGTAAAGTCGTTAAATTTACCAACGCCATTTTCCTGCATTGTGCCCCAGGGTTTGTAAGTCGTATTCTTATTACCAAATAATCGGGTAAACACTTGATACAAGACCGGCTTACCTTGCTTGATCGGACCATTAACCGACTCTTCAAACATTTTTTTAGTGTTTTCTTTTTGCGGTTGAATTTCTTGCGAAGATGTACTTTGCGGCAATGAGGAGCTTTGTTGATCGCACCCCATCACCATCAACAGCGCACTCAAGGTGAGCAACAAATTCACTCTGATTTTATTCATTAATTCTCCTAAAGCCTGGATACGTTATTCAATGTTTAAGCGAGCGGATGAGTGATCCCAGTCAAGCACGAGGGTTAGCAGTTTTTCCTGCGGGCGGTAGTCCAACATTGTTAATTTTTCACCACGCCACTCGACGGCCTCTGGCTGCGATGACCAATTATGAATTTTCACAGTCAACTGACGGTGCTGTGGCATGCTTTGATAGCCTTGACCACTACGCTCAAAGGAAATCGATAACCGGTCGTTTTCAAACTCGCTTCGAAATTCAAGTAACTCAAAGAGCCCTGCTTTCAAACTGTTGCTCGATTTGCCATCGTCTTCGTACATTTGCGACTGCGACGTCGACACACTGTCATGGTGATAGTAGTGCAATTCAATCTGCTCGCTGGAATAATGCTCAGTGGTCGCGAATGCTTGTGTCATGGGTATGAATGCACCGGCTTTTACCAGTACCGGAATGGTTTGCAAAGTTAGTGGGTAGTCAATGGTTTGCTCGCCCTGAAATTCGGTTCCATTAAAAAAATCAAACCAGGTGCCTTGCGGTAAATCCACTTTAATCGAATTCAATCCGGGCTGAGTAACCGGCTTGACCATCATGGACTCTCCCCAAAAATATTGCCGCTTTTCTTCCAGCCAACGCTGCGGTTGCTTTACTTGAAAAAATACCGGACGCATCAATGGCATTCCAGTGGTCGAATTCTGATACGCCATGGTGTAATGGTAAGGTAACAACCGATACCGTAAACGGATAAAGTCGCGTGCGATGGCTTTGGTTTGTTCATCATGAAAAACCGGCTCTGGCGCAATATGATCTTGCGCATGAGGACGATACACCGGCTGAAATACGCCATACTGCAACCAACGTAAATAAAGCTCCTGATCAAATGTTTCGCCACCGGCAAAACCGCCCAGATCAGAATGCGTATAAGCCAGACCAAACAAACTCATTTGTAAGGACAATTCAACCTGTGGTTTTAAACCGCCCCAACTGCGATCGACATCACCGGTCCAGGGAATAATGCCGTAACGTTGAGTGCCCAAAAAGCCACTGCGCATCATAATCATGGGTCGCGTGTCTGGCTGATGTTGCAAATAACTCTGATAAACAAGATTCGCCCATTGATGACCATAAGCATTATGTATTTCATCACCACGCAGTGTCTGCTGTGATGCCGACATGGTATGAATGGTGTCATCGGGATGTACTTCTGGCTCCCCCAGGTCCCCCCAGGTTCCAGCGACGCCCTGTTTCATCAAATCGATATAAATGGCTTGAAACCAGTCGATCGCTTTTTCGTCGAAGACATCGATCAAGCAGGTGTTTCCAAAGTAAAAATCAAAACGCTTTGGCTCGCCTTTGCCATTTTTGGCACAAATGCCCCGACTTACCGCTTCGTCCCACCGCTTGGAAGAGCTGAGAATAAATGGTTCGGTGATTAATATGGTTTTCACGCCCTGTTGTTTTAATGACGCAATCATTTTTTTCGGTTCCGGAAACGCTTGTTTATCCCACGCCAGATTTCCCATGTGCCCTTTGATGTCGGGACCAAACCAGAACAAATCGATAATTACCGAATCGACTGGTATGTCCGCTTCACGAAACGCATTCACAACTGACTCGACTTCTTGTTGATTGCGATAGCCAAAACGCGACGCGTGATTACCAAACAACCATCGAGCGGGCATGGGTTGCTTACCGGTTACCTCAACGTAATTTTCGACCAATTCTGGGAACGAATCGGCTGCCGAAATAATATAACTGGCTCGCCCACCAACAGACTCAAACTGCAGTTGATCGGTTTTGGAATAGCCAATGTCCATAAAACCGCTGGCGCTATTGTCAAAAGCAATGAAGTATTTTTCACTCGACATCACGGCGGGTAAACTGTAATACATCTGGTTCGATTCGGTGGTGTAACCGTAATGTGCCCGATTGTATAAGGGAAATCGATGGCCTCGACGATCCATTCCAACAATTCGCTGACCCGCACCAAAGATCGTTTCCTTCTCTTTTAAAGAAAACACCAGCTTCCGTTCACCGGGTGATGCCGCAAACGATTTTTGTTGCGAAATCAGCTGATCGTTATGAAAAAACTTAATCGCCAGCGACACCCTATTAACCTCTGCTCGCAACTGGCCATTGGTTAGTCTCAACCAATCTCCCTGTTGCTCAACGGTTGGTGCAACTTTCTTTGCCGACTCTGCGATAGCAAATGAAGGTATCTGTTTTATGTTCGGCGTGGACAGGGTAACCACCAATACATCGTTTTCATAAGCAGTCAATGAAATGGTTTTATCGCCAGAGCCAACCGACGCGCCATACTGGTCTATTGAAACCCGCGATTGATCACAACCAACGATTAAACACAGTGTGACAAGCCCAATCAGCTTTGCAATCGCTCGGCGGTTGCAACGATTACCCAATGTCATAGCCATAGTAATTATTGTGCTCCAATTAAAAAAACAACCGCACTGTCGTGCGGTTGTTTATCTGTTTATTAGTTAAAGTTGAGTAACGGTTATACTGGGAGCTGAATCGTTCGGACCCGTTACCGTGAACCGGTAAGTACCATCAACATCAACCGACAACTGAATGTCGGAGGCGTTGTAATACAAACGTTTGGCGACATCCAACAAAACTGTTTGGTCGTCACCACTGGCACCATAATTAATATCACTCCAGTCAGCATTGGCAAATTTAAATTGGTGATCGCCGGCACTCAATACCAAGTCAATAGAGTAGGTTGAATCACCCTGATACACCAATTCATTATCGGTGCCCCAGCCATTGAATGAACCGCGTAAATAAATGGGCTGTTCACCGTACATTTGCGTTTGGTGTACGCTCAAATATTGCTGCTGTGGATTTGAAGCATCGAGTAAGAAAGTGTATTCACCAGCTGTAGAAAAATCCATCGACATATTCGGCATACCACCGCCGGGCCCCAGCAACTTCGCGACATCTTCGGTTACTAAGGGTTCGCCATCACCCGCGCTTAAATCGACCGTTGACCAGTCAGACGACGCCACTTTAAACGCCTGTTCACCCGTGCTGGTCACGTCAATAATCACTTTATAAATCCCTTCACCCTGATGAACCAATTCAGAATCGGTGCTCCAGCTATTGATGTCACCACGAATATAAATGGCAGTCCCCGCGTAGACGTCGCTGTTGCGCACACGCAAAATGGGCGCTTCTGAATCACTGGCATCGACTTCAAAGAAGTAGTTTCCATCGACTGACGGTGTAATGACTAGATTGTTATTGGTTCGATACAAGGTTTTGTCTTCATCCGGTGTAACCACATTATCAGAGCTGGTTTGAGCGCCAAAATTCACCGTTGACCAGTCTTCGGATGCAAACTTGAAGTTGTAAGATTGTCCACCGCTAAGATCGATGGCCACCCGGTACACACCATTACCTAAATACTCAAGCGCATCATTCGTGCTCCAGCCGTTCATGTCGCCACGAATGTAAGTCACGGTATCTCCGTAAGGCACCACGTCAGGTTCACCCGATGTGGCGTAAGCCGATAGACCTTGGCCCTGTCCAGCTTCCTGCGGTTTAACGAAAACCGCCATGGTCCGGGCCGGTACCGTAAAAGTACCTTCATCGCTGCCGGCGACAAAAGTGGCGCTGGCCACGGCAGAATCAACAGATGCCACTAGAGTTGGGTGCAACTCGAATCCCTCGGCCGTTGGTACGGTATGCGATTGCTCGGTGTCGGTGCCATTAACCATCACCACAATGGCATCAACGGTCGGATCAAGATCCGGCAATCCCGTTCCATCATCGATGCTCATGACAATCACACCATGAGTCTGACCGCTGCCAATATTATGAAAGCCCACACGATCGATAACGTCTTGTTCAGTGGTTAAACGAAACAATTTACTGTCACGTCGAATCGACAAGAATTCTTTGAAAACTGCATGGGCAAATGAAATCTCGGATGGCCCAATTTGCGTATAAGGACTCGCTGCCAAAGAAGAAATACTCAACTCTTCCGGTTGTTCCGAATTCGGGTACCAACGCCAGCCATTATCTTGCTCCAGCGGCAGCCCTTTGTTCCAGTTATTATCGAGCATCGAATAATCGACGCGATTAAACCAGTCACCCGAATCGTAGGAGTTTTTGTCCATCGATTTGGAACGCAGCATGTCACCGCCCAATTGTAAAAAGGGAATGCCCTGACTCATCAAAGGCAATGCCGCCGACACATTGGCAATGCGAACTCGATCGCTCAGAGATGTTTCAAAGGGCAACTGAAACTGCAACATATCCCAAAGCGTTTCATTGTCGTGTTTCGAGACATAATTAACCACGTCCGCGGGATCCAGTGCGTAAGCGGCAGGATTGTAACTGCTGCCACTACTCGCCAACCCAGAGCTGCCTTCCAGTATGTAATTTGCCAACTGCCCGGTCATTCCCAGCTTGATGATATCTTGCGCGTTGAAGTCCGGATCGCTACCGCCTTTGAATAACCCGGCGTAACGAATGGCGTCACGTTGGCGATCGTTAAACGTCGCAATTTCAGTGCCTGCCATATTGTCCTGATTGGCTTGATCGGAACGACCATCGTCGCGATACCAACCTTCACCGTAAAAATAATTGTCGGGGTCGATCGCCTGCACGCGTTCACGTGCCGACAGCATCTGCTGCTTTGAGCCATGACTCATAATATCAAATCGGAAACCATCAACCGCGTAATGTTCGGTCCACAAAGCCAATGAGTCGGACATTAATTTGTCCATCATCACATGCTCCAATGCGGTATCGTTACAACAGGTCGATTGCTGAACGGCACCCGTGTAAGGATCACGTCGGTGGTAATAACCGGGCACCACTTTATCGAGTACAGAGTTGTCCCACAAACCTGCCGAGTTGGTATGGTTATAAACCACATCCAGAACAACTCGTAATCCGGTTTCGTGCAGCGCTTTCACCATCGCGCGAAATTCTTTAATTCGCGTAACACCGGAAGGATTTGTCGCATACACACCATCGGGGACATTAAAATGTTTCGGATCGTAACCCCAGTTAAATGAATCAAAACCTCGCATGTCATTGACCAGAGCCTGTTGTTGTTCAGACAAAGGACTGTAACTGGCAAGCACTTCCTGAATGATGGCGTTGTCGTCAACCGAACCACACACTTCGGCATCCGAATTGACACGACAAAGATCACCAATGGTATCGTCCAGATCAACCTGAATATTTTCGCTTTCGTTAATACTGGCAATGTCGTTAGTCGGCAACAGGTGCAAGTGAGTGACGCCCGCTTGCGTTAAATTTGACAAGTGCAACATGGGTGCTGAACCGGTTTCGGTAAATGCCAGATATTTTCCACGATAATCCGTACTCACCGTAGCATCGAGTGCACTGAAATCGCGCACATGCACTTCATAAATTACTGCGTCTTCAGGATCCGCAACGGTAGGAATGGAATGATCACGCCACCCCTCTGGGTACAAATCAAGATCGGCCAGATTAACAAACTGAGAGTGTTCACCGTTGGTTGACAGGCTGACCGAATAAGGATCGGTCACTTCGAGCGTTTCGATGGCGTCATTTTGCGGATGATAAACCTGCATTTCGAAACGGTAAAACTTGCGATCCAAAGTTTCATCACCAGTGTAAAACCAGATCCCGGTGTTGCTGTCTTCAGTCATCGCCAATTGACGGTCAGGATAAGCCGCGTCGCTGTAAATATTCAGCGTTACCGATTGCGCCGTGGGCGCCCAAACTGCAACCGAAACCGAACCGTCTTCGTAGTGAACGCCCAGCTCTGCTTCATCGGCATCCATGTCACCCATGGTGTACAAGCTGTCGAGCACTTTCGCCGCCTGTACTTTGGTTGCCACAATGGCAGCACCTTCAGTGTTGTAGCCGACCATTACCAGCTGCTGTTTTACCAGAGCTTTCGCCTGTTCATCACTGAGGTCTGCCACAAACGCTGGCCAGTCTGCCAAACCACCTGCGCGAGTGCGTTGCTCTTCGCTCAGCTCCGTTGCAGTCAGCTCGATCACCGAACCGGTTACCTCATCGTCTTCATTTACCTCAATGCTGGCCGTCTCGGAATGATGCAGTTTTATTGCGACCACCTCTTGCAGATCAACGTCCCATAAAAACGTTGTGCTATCGAGCCAATGCGCACTGATGTCTTTAATTTCTACCGCCTGTTCACCGAGCGACGTAATCGGGTACTCAAAAACCGAAGCAACCTGTGACAAGGTAAAGTTAACCCGGGCGTAATCGGGATCGTCTTGTACCAAGCTCATCGACCAATCGCCGCCACCCAGTTCTTTACCGGAATCATCTGTTCCTATATGAATGATAAAATTCGCACAGTCACCGTAGTCGGGTTTTAATTTTAAAATCCAGTAAGCCCCATAATTCGGATCAATACCGTCATAAGTCAGTCCATTGGACCAGGATTGCGCAATTGATTCATCGGCGTAAGCATCGCACCGATCGTTATTCCAGGTGTGCAATCGATACCCATCGTACACCGGATCGTTTGCCGTATTACTGGCGTCCTGAGGTCGGTTGTAATACAACACGGCTTCATACTCTTCCGGAAAAACCGACGGCTCGGGCAATGATGGATCGAGTCCGATAACGCAAGCGTCATTGGTTTCATTGGGTACGGTTGGCGCTTCGCAATCAAGAGGTGGCGGTTCGACACACTCGGTACCCGACTCATTAGGAACCAAAGGTAAATCGCACGACAATAATTGCTCGCCACTCAACACATCACCAGCAACCGGGTTTTCACATCCAGTAAGCGTAAAGAGCAAAGTCAACAGGCTGGCTAACAACAGTTTATGGGTGGATATATTCATGATAAAACTCCAGATATTCGTTTCATTCGGCCCAAAATTTTCAATTTTTCTGTTCGCTAAACAGCGTTACAGAGACACATTGGCGCCCAAGAAAATTTGGCGGCCGAAAAACTGTATCGTTCCGGTGCGCGCTTCCGACACAAAATACGATTTGGTCGGCTGATCCGTCAGGTTATTGATTTGAAACAACAGTCGGGTAGATTCGTTAACATCGTAAGACGCCTGAAAATCCATCACAGTTTCATCATCGAAATACACCACCTGTTCGTTCACTCCCCACTGACGAGAGACGAACTCCGATCGGTAACGTGTACTTATTCGTGTTTCGAATTGGTCGTAATTGAAAAATACCGTGGCATTGGCCACATGCTGAGATAGTCCTTCGAAAGAAATTTCACCCTTAATCTGACCGGTTTCAGTTAACGTTTTTACTTCGCTGTCAGTGTAGGCATAACTGGCATTGACTCCCAGCCCCGACCAGATGCCGGGCAATTGATCAAATACCGTTGTGGTGGCAAGTTCAAAACCATGGATGGAGCCACCTTTATCATTGTTAAATGCAATGGTGAAATCTCCGTGACCGACCGCATCTTCCACCAACGAAACCGGATCGAGGTAAGTTTCAGGATTGGGAATACCGGCCGCATCAAAGTCAAAGTTTGGAATGGTAATTCGGTCAACAAAGTTTTTAATATTTTTATAAAAAACTGCAATGGAATATCCGCCGGTTCCATCGGGGTAATAATGCTCAAACGACAGATCGTATTGATCAGCTAAGAACGGTTTCAGTCTAGGATTATTGGTTTGTGTTGCGGTAAATACACGTGGCTCTGGTGACTGTGGTGATTGATTCGGATTATCGATAACCTGCCCACTAAAATCGGCGGCCAGGCGGTTGATCTCCGGTCGTGCCATGACACGTGCCGCGGCAAATCGCAATTGCGAATCGTCAGTGAGCTTTACATTCAAATTTAATGACGGTAGATAATCGGTATAGTTAATTCCGTCGGTGTCACGAGCGTAACGCAAACTCACCAGTCCAGCCTCATCGGTAATGTATTGCGCGCCCAACGCCAAACGTTGCTCCAACGGCAAAGTTTCATCAACGTAACGCAACCGAGTCGCCGACTGATCACTGTTTACCGCTCGCACGCCTAGATTTCCGGTGACCGGAAAATCGGCTAGGTAAGTGTCGATATTGGCCATCAAGTAAGCCGCTGTCACATCCTCAAACACCGAACCGCTTTGTCGCACCGACCAGTCAGTGTGGTAATCAATTTCACCCAATGCGTTGGTACCGAAAGTGGTTAAAGGCGTGCCTTCTCCTGTTGGCAACCAGGCATCAAGAACCTGATCGATATTAATCGCCAGATAGCTGGGAAAATGGGAAAAATCGCCCGACCAGTTCACCACCTGAGCCATGCCAGGTTGCAACTGAAATGGAGGTTCCAAACTGGCAAAGTCTGAATCGTTACCGTATTCGTAAACTTTTCGAGTGGCATCGTAACGACGCTCTGAATAACGCACACCAAACTCAATGGATGACAAGTAATCGTTGTTGAACAACTCGTACAGACTGTCCATTCGAAAAGCATTCACCCGATCTTTATACAAGAAAGGGTAAGTGCCGTATTTGGTTGGCATCAGCGTGCCCGGGTCAGAAAAATCCTGATTGAAACCGACACTGGGAATGTCCAAACCACTGAACTGATAATTAATCACTACATTGGTATCGAGTACTGGATTGGCGACCGTTGCGTCTTCCGCCACCAGACTCCAGAGTAATCGATTTTGAAAGTCGCTTTCACCTTTCGAATGCGATAAGTCAGCTTTTAGCTGAAACGCATCGGTTAATTGCCACTCGCCACGCAATCCGAAACTTTCGGTATTGTCCTGCTCAGTGTCGTCATCGTTGGCAATTTCTACCCGGGTACCGCTGTTACTGGTTCGAGCAACCACACCACCGACCATGGTGTTTTCGACGATATCACTAAAATAATAATTGGCCGTCGAACCACCAAATTTAACTCGAAGTCCGCGAGCCCATTGTTGCGAATCGAATCTTGATACAAAGGCGTCAGCCTTGAGGACAAAGTCGTCAGTCGGAGCCCATTCAAGAGCGGCCATATAACCATTGCGCGTTTCGGTTCCACCTTTGTGTTGCAGCTCCATTCCTTCAGATACCAACTCACAGTTAGGGCAGTCGGCGTTATCCAAATCGGTATCGTTTGCACGATTATCCAAATCAATCAAAGTGGGATAAGTCAAACCGATAAATTGCTCAGCCACCGACGGCTGGTTGAGCCTGGCAAAGCCAAGCGAAACCCCCAAGGTATCTTGCGCAAATTTTCCCTGATAAGAAAAGCTTAAACGCTCGCCCCACTCATCGGCGTCGTAAACCGAACTGGCTCGATCGTTGTGCATCAGCCTAAGATTAGCGTTAAATTTATGTTGTTCTGCATTGTTAAATGGGCTGGCCGTACGTAGCTCAATAGAGCCAGCAACACCGCCTTCTATCAGCGAGGCTTTTTGCGATTTATAAACGGAGCCCGAAGCGATCAACTCGGAAGGGTATTGATCAAATTCAACACTTCGAGTGCCCGACGTTGAGACTTGCTCACGACCGTTTAAGGTTGAGTGAATAAAAATACCGGACAAACCGCGAATATTAATTTCAGCGGCCTGACCGCCGGTTCGAATTGCAGAAATGCCCGGTAGCCGTGTCAAGGCGTCCGCAATAGAAACGTCGGGTAATGCACCTATGTCATCAGCCGATATCTGCTCCGAGACCGTATCGGCGTTTCGCTTTTCTTCCAACGAGCGAATCAAAGAGCCGGTATAACTGCCAGTAACAATAAGTTTGTTTTCTGTTTTTTCAGCGTCTTTAGTTTCGTCTTCGCTTGATGTTTCAGCCTGCTCGGCAACATCTGCCTGTTGAGCAACTGCATACGTAGGCAAAAAACTAACGATGCTTCCTGCTGTCGCTAATAGGACTGTTAGCGAACCTGGTATCAACTTGACCATTTTCCCACCCCGGTTTGTGTCGTTTTTTAATTTTTTTATGACGCAATGCAATAGTATGATTGAGTCAAAACTAACCAATCATACTCAGTATTAAATTAACAAAACAACGCGGTGCATACGTATTCATAGAAAAACAAAAGCGGAAAAATTACCGAAAATTTACGGTAAAACCTTTGCAATAAAATTAAACTTTGGTTCTTATTGGTTAGAAAGAAACGAGTGATGCGGCTTCAAGTGGCTTAACCCACTTTGAATGATCAACTTTAAATTACTCAGGTACTGTCTGAGTTGTTGCTCCGAAATACTATCGGCCAACGGATGATATTGTTCAGGAATAACACCCTGACCGATTAAAACCTGATGCCAGGCAACTTCTGAAAAAAGCTCGTCTTGTTCGCGAAACAACTTACCGGTATTTCGGAAAAGTTCAATTTTATGCCGCAAAGATTCGGGCACCTCCATGGAACGGTTTTCCTTCCAGAATTCAGAGTCGGTCCGTCGATTTAAGTGATAATGAAGAATAATAAAATCACGAATTTTCTCAAACTCAAATTGTGATTGCCGATTGTACTCGCTCACTTCTTCGGGAAAGATTCGTGCTGCGGGTAACATGCGAATCAAGCGTGTGATCGCTTGCTGGATCAAATGAATGCTGGTCGACTCCAATGGCTCAAGAAAACCACTGGAAAGTCCAATTGCAACAACGTTTTTATTCCATTGCTTTTTACGGCGACCGGTATCAAACCGTAACACCCTCGGGTCTGCTTCAATACTCTCACCCAGATCATCGGTCAGTGCTTTAATCGCTTCATCGTCATCGATGTGTCGACTGGAATAAACGATTCCGTTACCACAACGATGTTGCAATGGAATTTTCCACTGCCAACCAAACGGATGCGCTATAGCTCGGGTATAAGGAGCAAGAATGGAATCGACTTTACTCGGCGCAGCAACGGCACGATCACATTGCAACCAATGCCCCCACGACTCATAACCCGTATTCAGCTCCTGTTCGATCAGGCGTCCGCGAAATCCGGAACAATCGATGAACAAATCACCCTTCACATCTCGTCCATCTTCCAGTTTCAGCGCTTGAATGTAACCCGATTCGGAATGTTTGGTAACCTCACAGACCATACCTTCCAGTCGAGTTACGCCCAGCCCTTCTGAAAACTGACGCAACATTAAAGCGTAGCGACCGGCGTCAAAATGATAAGCGTACACCAGGCCTTGCAGTGGACTGTCGGGAATACGATCGAGTTTGGCAAAAAGATCGTTTTTTGCGGCTTGATAATTAAAAGAATAATCCCAGAAAGAGCCCGCTTCTTTAAGTTGTCTGGCCTTCAACCAGTAGTGATGAAAATGGGTTAAGCCGAAATCGCGTCCGATATTGCCAAAGGCGTGCATGTAACTGTCACCAATACGGTCCCAGTTTTCGAACTGAATTCCCAACTTAATGGTGCCACCCGTGGCCTGCAAAAACTCTTGCTCATCAAGACCCAATAAATTATTGAATAGTTGGATCGGTGGAATGGTCGCTTCGCCCACCCCCACGGTTCCGAGTGTTTCAGATTCAACCAGAGTAATCGAGTAATCTTTAGGCAGTGCTCGCGCCAACAAAGATGCACTCATCCAGCCAGCGGTCCCACCACCTAGAATAACAATATTGTGTAGCGGTCGATTCATTCAGTCATTCCAAAGAAAAAACATCTCTATAAACCTGAGTTTACAGAGATGTTTACCAGGGAACAAAACATTAAAACTCGTACGACACACCCAACATCATATTACGACCGTAAACCTGATGATCTCGGATCAGACGTTGGTCGTCACCGAAGTAGGTTTGAAATGGTTCGTCAGTAAGATTAGTGCCTTGCAAAAATACTGAAAGCCCTTCTAATTCGGTATGACCTGCATCACCGAAATCGTAAGCCACTTGCGCATCGAGCAAGGTTTCACTTTTCACATTAACCAATATACGGGTCAAACTGATGGCGGTAACCTCACCCAAAAAGTCGGAACGATGACGCGCGCTGGTTCTCACCGACCAACCTCCGTTTTCATAGTAAGCGGTTAAGTTGGCCGTTTTTCTCGACAATCCTTCAATCGCAGTCATCGGCTCGCCCGGTTCTTTCTGCACCTCGCTATCGGTATAACCGTAGTTAGCAATCAAACCAAACCCATCGAGCGAATCACTCAACATATTCATCGGTAAACTCAAGGTCAATTCAGCACCACTTAGGTGACCACCTGAGCTATTCATCGGTTGTGAATAGGTACCGATGGTATCGGATGGATTGGTTCCTGGTATCACAAAGTCACTGAAGTCGACGAAAATCTGACCATCATAAACCCAGTTTTCGAAATGTTTGTAATACACCGCGGCGGCAAAATAGCCTTCGTCGAAATATTTCTCGAAAGAGATGTCCAGGTTGTCGGAAATAATCGGCATTAATTCGGGATTACCGCCGCCTCCCTGGAATTCAGTTTGACCGCTAGGGCGATTGTCGTCGTATGAAAAACCAAAACTGGCGTTCATTTGATCCATCTGTGGTCGCGCTAAGGTTCGGGCCAGTCCGACTCGCAACAACATGTCGTCTTGCAATTCGGTGGTCAGATTAATACTGGGTAAAACTTCGGTGTAACTGGCACCACCGGTATTCACCGTGGTCTGAACAAACCCATCAACGCTGGCGACACCACTGCCGACGGAACTTTGATCAGTATCAACCACCTGCAAACCTATGTCACCACGTACCGGGTAATCGCCCAGCAGCGTATCGACATTCAGTTTAAAATAAGCAGTAGTGACTTCTTCTGTTACATCCCACGAATTCGTCGCTCGAGAAGCAACCGTGGCATTTTCGCTGGTTTCTGTATAGTAACCGGCATTGTACAAGCCAATGGCGTCGTAACTGATCATGTTACCCATACCCAGGAAACCCAGAGAGGTTGGCGCCAATAAATATTGTTGCGGAACCGCTAACATTTGCGGATAAACGTCGAGTGTTAAGAAGTTTCCACTGTCACGTTTGAATTTATCCCGCTCAGAAATGTTCACACCGAACTCGAGCTGACTGAATAGATCGCTGTCGAGTTGTTTGCGCGCGCTTAAATCGATGGTAGTTAACTCATCTTGCACCCAGGGATTGTTGATAAAGCCGTCTTGACCATCACCCGGTACAGTCAAGCCGTTACCCCACGACAGGTTGCCGCCCAGAAGAATTATTGACGGATCGGCGTAATCGATGCTGGGATCAAAATTAGCACCGCGCGTGCCATTCATGGTGAATCCGATGGTGTCACCAATGCCGTTTCCGCTTCCTCGTCCGGTTCCGGCATAAGTCTCCATGCCCCAGTCGGCTCGATCGGCTTTGGAATAAGACAGATCCGCTTCGACTTCCCAGGCATTGTTTAAGGTAAATACGTTGTTTAAGCCAAAGGCTTGTAATTCGGCGTCGCGCAAGTTGATATCGTTGCGCACCTGAACAAAAGAATTGTTGATCCGCCCCTGAGTCACCAATCCATTACTGGTCGATAACACATCCACAGAATCATTGGACCAACCTTGTCCCCACCACACAGGAATTTCAATGCCACGCAAAATTTGCTTGTCTTCAAAGTCGGAATAGAAAACATCAAACGTCATGGCATAGTCACTGTTAGGAACCCACTCCAAAACAGCCATACCGCTAAGACGTTTCAACTCGCTGGAGCGAACGTAAGGTTTCGCACCGCCCAAAACCGAGTTGCCGTTACCATCGTCTGGATAGCCCCAGGCTTGCCAACGCTCCTCTTGATTCGGCGAGTCCATGGAGGTAATGTTCGCTGCAAAACCTAAGGTGTCGTCGGCAAATTGATCGATGTAAGTCGCGGAAAAACGTGTACCCGTATCGTCACCGTCGGGGTTAAGATTGCCCAGGCTGTTGTTCTCATAGCGCGCATTGGCTTTGATGGTTTGCTCACCGTATTGCAACGGGCGGATGGTACGTAAATCGACAGTGCCCCCGATGCCTTGCGGCGCTGCCAGTGTGGCATTAGGTGTTTTATAAACCACCACTTCGTTAATCATTTCTGACGGATATTGATCAAACTCAACACCACGACTGTCGTTAATGGAAACCTGTTCGCGACCGTTCAAGGTGGTGGTATTAAAATCTGGGCCCATGCCGCGAATTGAAATCACATTCGCGCGTCCATCGAGACGCTGTGCTGCGACACCGGGCAAACGGGCCAATGATTCAGCAATACTGACATCGGGCAGTTTACCTATGTCTTCCGCCGAGAGTGTTTCAACCACAGAAGTTTGATTTTTCTTCATCGCTGCCGATTTTTGCAGCGACTCACGGAAACCACGGACAGTGACCGTAACTCCAGTCTTCTCATCTTTTACAACTTTTTCTGAATTGTTTTCTTGCGGCTCTTCGGCTTCGGCCGAAGCGGCTGGAAAAGACACAGCCATGGCACCACTGGCCAATAAGGCTAATGCAACTTGGCTTGGTTTAAATTTAATCATTCGGGTTTCCTCCCCAGTCAGGAATAAGTAGCTCTAAAACTGTTATTGTTATCATTCATATTCTTTCTATGTTCTGACCGATTCATTTCGGAGAGAACTTTAAGTTACGCTAAAGGTTTAACACTGCATACGTAACCATTTTTATTCAGCTTCATCATCTTAAGTAATTGTTAATTGAACAAACAATGTTCTGCATACGTATTCAGTCAATAAATCACTGATATAGAGCGTTATTTATCCACTCGACTTGCGAAATATTAGGTGTTGATGATTTGATCAAGTTTTAGAAGCACGGTAAACATCTTGCTCGATGACCGATTCAGAGAAACTTAAAGAAAGGCAACGAAAAAAGGCCTTATGTAAGAATAACAACAGGCCTTAAATTACTTATTCATATAAATAACAATTGATCGTTCTCTTATGCGGGTTGCTTTACTCTCAAGGTCAACAAACCGGCCAACAGCATGCTGGCGCCACCAATTACCAGAGCAAAAATGGGTTGGTTACCAAAGACTTTGGTGATCAGAAAACCGAGTATACTGGCCGCAAGAATTTGCGGTAGCACGATAAAAAAGTTAAATATCCCCATATACAATCCCATCTTTTTAACCGGTAACGCGTTTGACAAGATGGCATAAGGCACTGAAAGGATCGAAGCCCAGGCAAATCCAACACCAATCATTGGAACAATTAACCACTTGGGATCTTTCACCAGCAAAAATGAAATAAATCCAAGTCCACCCAAACCCAGATTGATCATGTGTGCAATCTTTAAGTTGGTAAAACGCACCATGACCGGAATTAAAACTGCCGCGAAAACCGACGTTAAATTGTAAGTCGAAAAAAGAACACCCACCCAATCAGCTCCCTGATTAAAGGCCGCCGAACTGACGTCCGTTGTGCCATAGTGATAAGAAGTAATGGCAGAGGTCGTAAAGGTCCACATGGCAAACAAAGGAAACCAAGAAAAAAACTGAACAAAAGCCAGTTGCTTCATTGTGGTTGGCATGTGAAACAAGTCATTCATGACTTCAGAAAAACCATTCTTATCTTTTCGTATTGTCGCTAACCAACCGGCAATCAACTGACAGACTCCAAAGCAAATGAGGCCGATGGACAAGATAAACAGACTTTTGTCCAACTTTTCTATGAAATGGGCGATAAGGGCAGTCAACACACTTCCAAAAACAATCCACAAACCCGCGTCGCGCAGATATTGTCGTGCGGTACGGGTGTATTCATTGACTGCTAAATGTTGGTTTTCGCTCAACTCGGCTTCTTCAAAAGCCGCCAATTGTTCCGGACTGTATTCACGGGTTGAATAAACAGTCCACAAAACGGCGAGTAAAAACACCGCTCCGCCAGCATAAAATGCAAACTTTACCGAATCGGGAATCACACCCTCGGCGGCAGTATTACTAATCTCAAACCAGTTGGTCATCATCCAGGGCAATGCTGATGCGATCACCGAAGCCACACCAATAAAAAAACTTTGCATAGCATAACCTAAAGGACGTTGCTTTCTTGGTAACATATCGCCGACAAACGCTCGAAACGGCTCCATCGAAACATTAATCGACGCGTCCATAACCCAGAGCATACCGGCCGCAATCCATAAGGTTGGCGAGTTAGGCATGATGAATAAAGACACGCTGGCTGCGATGGCACCGTATAAAAAGTACGGACGACGTCGCCCCAGTTTGCTCCAGGTGTGATCGCTGAAATAACCAATGATCGGCTGCACCACCAACCCGGTAATGGGTGCCGCAACCCAGAGTATTGCCATATTGGAGTAATCAGCACCCAGTGTTTGAAAAATTCGACTGACATTCGCATTTTGCAGAGCAAACCCAAACTGGATCCCTAGAAACCCAAAACACATGTTCCAAATCTGTAAAAAATTAAGCGTGGGCTTCTGCATTGCGGTCATACGTATGTTCCTGGTTACGGCCGTTTAGGCTCTTACTACCAATTAAATGAAGAAAGAATCGCTCATCAATATATAGAGCCAACCTGGAAGGGGGAAGTCCGTTGTTTGAATTCTTTTGTTTTTGCATACGTATTCAACCAATATTCTTCACCGTCATCAACCATTTGATCGTTCATCAACAATTGAAATATGGTTGATGAATGGGTTGCATCAATCGCGGTTAAACTTTGTTGCGCCGAACCATAGGATTATTTTCAATGCATACGTATGTAGATGTTTGTATTAAATTTCTCGGGTACAGTATTCTTTCTGTCAAATAAACTCAACGATCAACTCGCAACAATCACTAAGTGACGTTGTTGTCGGTACCGAGGATACAGAATGTCAAATCAACAATGGTGGCGCGGCGCTGTCATTTACCAAGTTTATCCACGCAGTTTGATGGACACCAATGGCGATGGCATCGGTGATATCAAAGGTATTGTTGAAAAACTCGACTATATTGCCGATCTCGGTGTCGATGCTATTTGGGTATCGCCTTTCTTTAAATCGCCGATGAAAGATTTCGGCTACGACATCAGTGATTATCGCGATATCGATCCAATCTTTGGCAACTTGGACGATTTTGACCAATTGATTGAACAGGCGCACAAACGAAATATTAAAATTATTATTGACCAGGTGTTAAGTCATACCTCGGATCAACACGCCTGGTTTTTAGAAAGCCGCGAATCTGACAACAATGACAAATCCGACTGGTACGTCTGGGCTGATGCCAAAGACGATGGCACACAACCCAACAACTGGTTGTCTATCTTCGGCGGACCCGCATGGAAGTGGGAACCAAGACGAAAGCAATATTATTTGCATAACTTTTTGTCCAGTCAGCCTGATCTCAATTTTCATAACCCTGCGGTGCAACAGGCAGCGTTGGATAATATCGAGTTCTGGTTAAAACGCGGAGTCGATGGTTTTCGACTCGATGCGATTAACTTTTGTTTTCACGACGCTGCTCTAAGAGATAATCCGCCCAAACCTGAAAAAGAAAGAAAAGGTCGTGGGTTCAGTGAAGACAACCCTTATGCGTTTCAATACCATTATTACAACAATACGCAACCGGAGAACTTAGCGTTTATCGAGCGTATCCGAGCTTTGCTGGATCACTATCCGGGGTCGGTTGCACTAGGAGAAATATCATCGGAAGACTCGCTTGCGACCATGGCGGAATACACGGCAGGGAATAATCGGCTGCATATGGGATACAGCTTCGAATTGCTGACCGAAGATTTTTCGGCGCGCTATATTCGCGAAACCGTCGAAACACTTGAATCCAATATGACCGAAGGTTGGCCTTGTTGGGCGATCAGTAACCACGATGTCACGCGTGTGGTCAGTCGCTGGGGAAAAGAAAGCGATGCCCCCAGTATTACTAATCAAAAAGCTAAGATGTTTACCGCGCTTCTGACTTCGTTACGTGGCTCTGTTTGCAGCTATCAAGGAGAAGAACTTGGCTTACCAGAAGCAGCTATTTCATTCGAGCAATTACAAGACCCTTATGGCATCAATTTCTGGCCCAACTTCAAAGGTCGCGATGGTTGCCGAACGCCGATCCCATGGAGCAGCCAACAAACCAATGCCGGGTTTTCTTCCGGTAAGCCTTGGCTGCCCGTTGCTAAAGAACACATTGAGCTGGCAGTAGACCAACAACTGAGCAGCGAACAATCGGTGTTAAAGGCGTTTCAGGAGTTTTTAGCCTGGCGAATCAATCAACCTGCCTTGATCTCGGGTTCCATCGAGTTTATGGATCTTGAAGAGCCGGTGCTTGGTTTTATTCGCCATTGTCCAGAACAAACCATCACTGCATTGTTTAATCTATCGAATGAAACCGTCAGCGTCACATTGGACCAAACGGCGATAAATGCGCCGATTAAATTTCAATGTGTAGAAACCGGTGCGATCGACAACGAACGAGTATCTCTGCCACCATACGGCTGCTTGTTCTTTGAATAAAGAAAATACCGATAAAAACGCCGGCATCATTGCCGGCGTTTTTATTTGGGCCTGTTTAAAGCCCCATGACTTCTCTCTCGTTATGTTGCGCCATTCGCACATGCTGTGCTTGCCAAAACAAAACCACGAAACGCATTCCTAATGCAATAACTATCGAAACCAGCAGCGCACTGATCGCGCCAAATTCAGGATCGCTTGAGAACCCCATTAACTGAACAGATAACCAATTAATGATGGCCAGGGGAACAACCAATAATACTATCGCCACTAGAACCTGCATGACGTTTGTTTTAAAAACTGTCAGCGCTTTACGCAATGATTTCTTTTCGTCTCTGACCAGTATAATAAACGCATGGTTGAGTATCGACAAAGACATAAACCAGCCCAGTCCCATCAAAACAAAAGCCACACCCGACAACCAGGTAATATCTGGAATGGTCAGTAATGCCGGAATGAGTAACAAAATAACCGGAACAATTAACCACCTTAAAAATAATCCGATAGATTTTAATAAATACTCACCTGCGGCTGATAACCAAACACGAATCTGGCGACCGTCATTTTGCATGACTGAAAAGGTACCTGCCGTTAATGCAAGCTTGCCTATAAAAATAATCGGTACCATCACAATAAACACCAGGAATGCATTGGATAAGGTTGTGTCCAGTTTCATCGAATCAATTAATAGCCCTACAAACTCAGAAGATCCCATTGGAGTTTGCGTCATATTGAAAGCAAAGCTGGATTCTCCAAATCGACGAATCAATAGTATAAACGGCAAGTAGAGCGCCAGCTCAATTAAAATGATACACAAAGGAATCCACTTGAACTGCCAAACTAGCGATAATGCGCGCTTCATAATGCCCCCTTAAAAAGCGAATAATGTGTTGGTTATATTTTGCAACGATTGTACGACGGGCAACATCCAACGCCAGGTTTCATTCGAAGCATTTTTTACGCGTTTTATATTATTGGCGTAGTTTAGATCAATCAGCCATTTAAATTCTGGATCGATCATCGCTTCAACCAACTCTTTATCGGACTCCCATTGCCACCGGTTCCAATTGACCTTTGAACTGGGTTGCCACTGTCTTATCTCGGTAGAGTTATCTTTGTAGGTCAAAAGAACCTCGATCGACTCAGGAAATAACGAGCCTTCGCGGCGTAAAATAACCTCATTTAAAAATCGGTCGGTTTCTTCCGGCTTCTTAAAACTCTCATCGATATTTTCTGCGCTTAGCTCAAATCCGGCCACAGATTCCATGGCTCGAGTACGAATTCGATGAACCTGCAAATCAATACCTTCGGTTGAATTAATGGCTCTATCGAGAAACCCTGCCATTTTAGGCTCAATGCGCTTTGCGACCGACAAAAAGTCATCAGTGGTCGGGTGTTTGAATGCCCACTCTTGATAAAAAGCAGCCAACAATTGATCAACCACAGACCTCCCAAAGTATCTTTCTGCCGTATTCAAAATGGTTGCCGGTTTTGAGTAAGAGTTAGAGCCATACGCCCCTGAATCGATGAAGCTCCATGAATTGGTATTCACCGGGTCAATATTTTTCGAAGCTGCGGCGCGCAGGCGATGTCCAGTGTTCATTGTCAATTTCAGTTGTCCGATATGAAAAACCGAGGGTGTCTCTAGAGCTTCGGCCATGATTCGGCCTTCGGTATAACTGTTTATTCCTTCATCCATCCAGGATTCTTCAAATTCATTTGAAGCTAAAATACCTTGAAAATAGTTATGCCCTATTTCATGCACAGTGACTAAGGCTGCAAATTCTTGCAGCGAAGACTTTTCAATATCGGTAATGGTGGTCACCAAAGTTGGGTACTCCATGCCGGCAGCACCGCCAGCATTCTCCGGCGGTTGCACCAAGGTCATGGTAGAGTGCGGATAAGGACCCACGAATTTATCAAACCATTGAAAAGTTTTAATCGCGGTATCCAGTTGATGATCGATGGACTCTTGGTCGAGTGGCTTTTGATACAACAGCCGAACCGTCAGACCTTCCCACTCTTTACTCGCCTCACCAAAATTTTTGTCCGCCGTCCAGACAAAGTCGTGCACGTCGGCCGCTTTGTAACGATACGTCATTTTGTTTTCGAGCTGCTTACTATCGACTTTGACACCGGTCGCTCCTACAACAAACTCGTTCGGAACGGTCAGCTCAACATCGTAAGTCCCGAAGTCAGCAAAAAACTCACTGTGAGCGTGATAGCGATGATTGACCCAACGGTTCTTGAACCAGACACTGGGTTTAGGAAACCACTGTGCGACAAAATTAAAGCTATCCCCATTGTGCCCACTTCGAGCAAAAACTTTGGGCAACTGACTTTGAAATTTAAACTTGAGAGTTATAGAAGCTTGAGGTGGCAAAGGCTGTGGCAATTTCAATCGCGCGATGTCCACGTCCATCGACCAGCGTTCCATTAAATCATTACCATCAGCATCCGTTAATTCAGTAACAATGACGTAACCAAAATTATCCTTACTGTCTCCGGCACGTTTGTCACCGCGCAACTGACCACCATTACTTTCTTTCATAAAAGTGGTATCGGTGGATGAAAAAGCGTTCAGGTACATTTGAAAAGGAATTGAATCGAACGTCTGTTGGGTGGTGTTGGTCCAGGTCAGCGTCATTTCGGCATCCACCCGGTGTTTATCAGTGTCGAGCTCCGCTTTAATTTCAGTATGATGTACTCGCTCGCTGTGCGGCCCCGTTATACGTAAAGGCTCATTGGCCAATCCATAAATTGCCCAACAACTCAGCCAGACGATGAACAGAATCGATAGTTTTTTGCTCATCCTTAGTCTCCTCAGAATTTGATTTTATTGTTTTCTTCCGCCCTCATAATCTCGATATTAGTATCTCGATGGTCGGTGCATTCAATTTGTAGTCAATAGGAGTGAATAATCCTTACAAAACACTTGTTATTGCAAAATAGAATATACCCGGCGCTAATCGCAGGATATTTTACTGCCACGAGCGGTCGAGTTATCATGAGCATCCCATTCTAAATAACTTAATGATTTATATGGCAATTACGATATACGGCATTAAAAACTGTGACACCATGAAAAAAGCCTTCAAGTGGCTCGATGAGCAAGGTATCGAATACCAATTTCATGATTACAAAAAGCACGGCATTTCAGAACAGCTGGCAACTGACTGGCTAAAACAACTGGCGCCAGAAGAACTGGTCAACAAACGCGGTACCACCTGGCGCAAACTGGATGCTGCTACCAAAGAAAATCTTAACTCATCGACCGCCAAGTCGATTATCATGGAACACAATAGCGCGGTTAAACGCCCATTATTAGACGTCGATGGCAATCTGCACCTCGGGTTCAAACCTGAGCAATACGACGAGATTTTCAGTCAATGAGTTTAACCACACTGGAACTCGCTAAAGAACTGATCCGTCGTCCTTCGATCACCCCCAAAGACGAAGGATGCCAACAGTTAATGATCGAACTGCTGCAGCCTCTGGGTTTTGCCGTTGAAAAAATGGACTTCAATGATACGGAAAATTTCTGGGCACTTCGCGGATCCGTTGAACCCGTTTTTGTGTTTGCCGGTCATACCGATGTTGTTCCTCCCGGTCCTATAGAAAAGTGGACCTTCGATCCATTTCAACCGACAGAACATCAAGGAATGCTGTATGGTCGTGGAGCCGCCGACATGAAAGGCAGTTTGGCGGCAATGATCACCGCTACCCAGCGCTTTGTCGAACGCCACCCCGATCATAAAGGCAGTATTGGTTTTCTGATTACCAGTGATGAAGAAGGACCGTTTATTAATGGCACCGTGAAAGTGGTCGAAGCATTAATAGCGCGCCACCAAGCCATTACTTATGCCTTGGTGGGCGAGCCCTCGTCAACGCAGATCCTTGGCGATGTGATAAAAAACGGGCGTCGGGGGTCGTTAACCGGCTGGCTCACCGTTCACGGAATGCAAGGCCATGTCGCTTACCCGCACCTGGCAAAAAACGCCATTCACGAAGCCTTGTTCGCACTGGCGGAACTGGCGCACAAAGAATGGGATCAGGGTAATGAGAACTTTCCTCCCACCAGCTTTCAGTTTACCAATTTACAGGCAGGCACTGGCGCTGGCAATGTGATCCCCGGCGATATGAACCTGGAATTTAATTTTCGCTATTCCACGGTTCAAACGGCGGAAGGCCTGAAACAACAGGTTACCCAGATATTGGACGCCCACCAATTAAATTACGACTTACGCTGGAAGTTAAATGGCGAACCATTTATTACCGAAAAAGGCAAACTGCTGGATGCCTGTCGCGAAGCGATTCAACACTACAAGTCAATTGACACTCGAGCAGAAACCAGCGGTGGCACCTCTGACGGACGGTTTATCGCCAAAACTGGGGCGCAAGTCGTCGAACTCGGTCCGGTGAACGCAACCATCCATAAAATCGATGAACAGGTTAATATTGCTGATCTCGAAGTTTTGTCCAACATGTATCAACGCATACTGGAAAACACACTGCTTAAATGATGAAGTTAACCGACCAAGAAAAACTGCTTTATGGCTTTTCCAATTCGACGCTGATCGATTGCGACATTGGAAACCAGACCATCCGGCTGCATCATCTGGTTGAGCAACCATTACGGCGACTGCTGTCTCGCCTGGAACGGGAAAACCTGCCGGTTCGAATTGTTAGCCATTGGCGTTCGTTTGATCATCAGGCAAAAATCTGGCAAAAAAAGTGGACCGGACAACGCCCACTTTTGGATCGTGAAAGCCACCCGTTAGACATCGCGCAATTGTCGGACGAAAAGAAACTTGAAGCGCTTTGTTTTTGGAGCGCCATTCCGGGTACCAGTCGACATCACTGGGGAACCGACTTCGATCTGTTTCTTGCCCGTCCCATTGAGCAAGGCTATCAAGTTCAACTGACTCAGGCTGAATTTGATGCAGGAGGCCCGAGTGAATTACTCGGCCAATGGTTGGATGCAAACGAACCAGTTGAGGGTTTTTCCCGGCCGTATCGCCAATTTCGAGGCGGTGTCAGCGTTGAGCCCTGGCATATCAGTTATCGGCCTGTCGCCGATCCGTTACTTAATGCGATGAGTCATGAGCGCGTTGCCGAATTGATCGCTGAGCATCCAGAACTGAACGCTTCTGTATTGTTGCCAATACTTACAGATTACTTCAAAAATTTCTTACACAATATTGACTAGCGTGCTCGACGTCGCCGACGGCGATTGACCCGCCGTAACATCGCCTGATGCTCGTCATCTTTTTTCTCGGGCGCTAATATCACCTGCCCTTCCGTCTTCAAATCAGCCGGCTTCTTTGTCGGCACTGGCTCTATCTCAAGATCCTTCTGGTTAATTTCCGGATCGTTTGTTTCTGTATTGAGAGGCCATAAAAAATCGTTCTTGGCCGATTGAACCTTATCAGACTTTTTCGGCGCTTTGGCCTTTTCCTGCTGGCTTTGTTTCGCGGTCGACCATGCCATGGGTTTGTGCTTCGTCTCACTCAGCATTTGCCGATTAATCGAACGTAAACTTGATGTATTGGAAGGCGGTTGACTCCCTCCGTGCGATTGAGTTTTGGCCGCAGCTTTGTCAATCGTTTGTTTACTGACCGACTTTTTATTATGTGCTGGCTTAAAGCTGGAACTGTTATCGCTGTTGCGGGCTTTTTCCATCAATCGCCCATAGTGTTGTTGTTTGGCCATTATTTCGTGGATCAATTGTTGACGTTCGTCTGCCTGCTTTTTTTCTAACGCTTTCCACTTGCGAATAAACTCACCATTAATTGACGTAGGTTGATTCACTTTGTTGGCCAATGATGATTCTGAGGAGGCGGTTTTGCGGAAGATTTGTTCGGCTTTAACCCATTGCGCCAACTTGGGGCTCCAAATCATATAATCGTCATTGAGTTTGATGCGCTGTTTGAGTTGTTCCAGTGAAAAGGGACCTTCGACTCGTCCTTTACGGCTAAAATACCAACTTTTGCCTTGCATGTGTGCCACTCCGTGCCAAATCGATTGATTCGGAGAGTCTAGACAAAGGGGGGGTTTTTGCTGTGATCAGGGTCACAAAGCCTCTGAGACTGGAGTGCCAATTCATGAAAAGCTGAACAAGGTCACAGGGCAGATGTCAATTTTACTCAATTTCATAAACCCAAAAGGCCCGTATAGGGCCTGTTGCGAGAGCTTGTTAACACGCTTTTGACTAGAACATATGCTGACCACCGTTAACCGACAAGTTCGCTCCAGTGATAAACCCAGAATCATCCGATGCTAGAAAGGCCACGGCATGGGCGACTTCTTCGGGCAACCCCAAACGACCAACGGGGATTCCGGCAATAATTTTATTGCGGATCTCTTCGGCCACTTCCATCACCATTTTGGTCGCAATATAGCCCGGCGAAACGGTGTTAACAGTCACTCCCTTGTTGGCCACTTCTTGAGATAGCGCTTTGGTAAACCCATGCATTCCTGCTTTGGCTGCCGAATAATTGGTTTGGCCCAACTGCCCTTTCTGCGCATTTACCGAAGAAACATTAATAATACGGCCAAATTCTCGCTCAATCATTCCGTTAATCACTTGTCGCGTCATGTTAAAGACCGAGTCAAGGTTGGCACTCAACACTTCGCCCCATTGCGACTCGGACATCTTCTTTAACGTTGCATCGCGGGTAACGCCTGCATTGTTGACCAATATGTCCACCGGTCCCAGAGTTTCTTCGACATGCGCAATACAAGCCCCACAGGCTTCAAAATCACGGACATCACCATAGCTAATATCAAAATCGTAGCCTTGTTGCTTTTGTAATGCTTGCCAGGTTTTTGCTTTATCGTGATCGCCACCGCTGTTGTAACCTGCGGCAACTTTATAACCCTCTTTCGCCAATTTTTGGCAAATGGCAGTACCGATGCCGCCAGTACCCCCTGTAACCAATGCAACGCGACTGGACATAGAAACTTCTCCTTCAGTAATTGTGGACATAGTAACTTCAAGTGTCGATGGTGGGACGGCGAATCATTCACCCAACCATTCACTAATAAATTAAAGCAAGTATCTTACCATTTTATGAAGCTACCAAAATTACTCCCTATTCGCTACGAAGATGATAATATCTGACCTCTAATTATTAGAAAATATTGTTCTATGACACAATTTGATAACGCTTATGGCGCGTTTGAGTTGAAACGCTTTCCGACGACTCACGATCCGACGCTGAAGGCCTGGGACGCCGCAGATCATTTGATGTTAACGCGTTTGCAAGAGACTTTGCCCCAAAGTGGTTCAATTTTACTGGTTAATGACGAATTTGGGGCACTGGCTGTCTCACTGGCAAAGCATCATTCAGTCTACCATTGGACCGACTCTTATTTATCGCAATTGGCCACTCAGAAAAATACTGAGCTCAATCAGCTTTCTGGTATACATTACTTGTCGTCGGTTGATCCCCTGCTCGACATTCAATTCGATGCCATTCTTTGCCGGGTCCCGAAAAACTTAAACTACTATTCAAGTCAACTCTCTGCACTGGCGCAACATTATCCTGACTGTCCACTTCTTTGTGGTGTAATGCAAAAGTTCATTACGACCAATGTGAAACGCGCGCTCGAACAACACCTTGAGTCATTGAATCCCGGTCGAGCGGAACGAAAAGCTCGGGTTATAACAGGGCGTTTACAGTTGGTGGATGAGCGAACAAAGTCGCAACGGTCTGTGTCTTTAAATTCAAGAACAGCGAACGAAAACAGCCCACTACTTACCTTTAGTGAATTTCAATTCCAGGGACTTACAATCGCCAATCTGCCGAATGTTTTTTCGTCGCAAAGCATTGATATTGGCGCCCACTTTTTGCTCGAGAACTTTCCTGTGTTAGGTGATGTCAAAACACTCGCCGATCTCGGATGTGGCAATGGAATCCTTTCGGTTATGGCAAAACATCAGAATCCCAACATCAGGGTGACAGGTTTCGATGAATCCTATATGGCGGTAGCGACGGCAGAAGAGTCGTTCCGGCGCAATCAATTTGATCACGGCAACTTCAAGGTCAGTAATGTGTTATCAAGCGCCAAACAGGAAACTTTCGATGTCGTATTGTGTAATCCACCATTTCATCAAAGTCGTCGCATCACAACCGATACGGCAAAACTGATGTTTAAACAGTCCGCCAGACATCTAAACTCAAACGGTGAACTTTGGGTGGTTGCCAACAGACACTTAGGTTATTACGCCATGTTACGCCGCTATTTCGACAAGGTCGACGGTATTAAACAGAACAATAAATTTGTTATATTCAAAGCCTGCTTTAACTAGCGTTTATTTTTTATAATTTAACGACAGGAACTCTCATGCAACCGAAGATTAATTTTAAACTCGTACTCACTCTAGCACTCTGCTTTACGATTATCGGCTGCGCTAATCGCCCAACTGAATATCAGGTCGACCCTGAGATTCAATTCTACGGTGCCGATAAAGTTAAAGATAAGACCGTAGCCATCAACGTTATTCCACCGACATCCGAAGCAGAAGTGGATTCAAACTACGATTTGATAAAACCCGATAACGATTTTGCCAAGGCGATAAAAACCAGTCTTATCGAAGCCTTGATAAAACAGGGCTATAAAATTAGCTCCAACAAGTTTTTTACCGACGTAAACATCTCTCTCGACTTCAACCAATTCCAGGTTAAAGTCTCCAAAGGCAGTATCAAACAAAACATCGAGGTCAAAGGCCATCTAAAGGTAACGCTAAAACGCAAACCCAATACATTAACCAAATCGTTCGCACGCACTCAGGAACTCACCGTTGCACTGCAAGCCAATCAGGCAGAGGTCACCGGAGTCGCTAACGAAGTGGCGGGTAAATTATTGCAGACCGCTTTCAGTGATGAATCGATTATGAACTTCTTAAATAATATGCAATAAGCTTATATTGTGAATTCTCGTGATAATTACACAATATATTGAAAAAACTT
Organism: Pleionea sp.; assembly: GCA_052032335.1. Taxonomy (GTDB): domain Bacteria; phylum Pseudomonadota; class Gammaproteobacteria; order Enterobacterales; family Kangiellaceae; genus Pleionea. The sequence goes on from JBPEWV010000002.1 coordinate 30,649, forward strand.
GCAGGCATGAAAGGCTGAACTACACTTTATCTTAGTCGGATTTAAAAAGTCTGGTTTAAATTCGGCTTTTCAAACCCTCAACTTCCACAAGGCGCTTAGTTTAGCGCCTTCTTTTTTGGTATCGGACTGGGTATCGCATAATTGAGCGGTTTGACTATTATTTGGCCAGTATTGAGACAATGCTCTCATTAATCTGTAAAATCTAAGCGGACGTCGTGATAAATTTGTGTTATCAGTCAGATATTTATAAGCTAAACTGGTTAATATTGCTTGAATAATTTAAAAAGAGAGACATAACATGCGAAAACTCATTCCCGCTCTTGTAACAGCCTCATTACTTTCAACCGCTGCATCTGCGGACGTACTGGGAGTGTATGCAGGCCTTGGAAATTGGAAACCCGACTTTTCTGGTAACATTGCCGACGATAACGGCAATGAGTTTTCTACCACCTCCGATGCCAACATCAAGGAAAAAGGCCAATCCGGATTTTACATTGCACTGGAACACCCAATACCCGTTATCCCCAATGCGATGATCAAAGAACAGGACATGGCCTCTTCGGGTGACAGTACGTTCACTGGAACCTTTGACGGTCAAGTTTACACTGGTGACGGTAGTGCAACTTTCGATTTATCACACACCGACTACACCTTGTACTACGAAATTTTGGATAACTGGGTCAACCTCGACTTAGGATTTACCGGTCGAAAGTTTGATGGCTTTGTCGAATTAGAAGACCAGACCACCAGCTCCGAATTCTTTGAAAAAATCGATCTGACCATCCCGATGCTGTACGGAAAAGCGCGTTTTGATCTGCCACTCACCGGTTTAAGCCTTAGCGCGATCGTTAACTACATTAGCGCTGGCGGAAACACCGTTTCTGATACTTCGCTGGTGCTTGGTTATGAAACTTCTCTGGGTCTTGGGTTGGAAGGCGGCATTCGTACCTTTAACCTGGAAGTCGACGACGACAATGAGTTGAACAACGACCTGGAATTTGACGGTGCGTTTGTCAACTTAACCTATCATTTTTAGACACAATTAATTATTGTTGCTGAGTGCATCAGTCATTACAATGCCTGTATGACTGATGCATTAACTGTTTCTAACCTATCCAAATCTTTCAACGCTGTCGAGGCGGTAAAGCAAGTTTCTTTTGCGGTTAAACAAGGCACTTGTTTTGGCTTGCTCGGACCCAACGGTGCAGGAAAAACCACCACACTGGAAATTCTCGAAGGCATTACCCACGCTGACTCGGGTCGTATCGATTATCCTTTAATTCGCAATCATCAATCATTACAGTCGCACATCGGCATTCAATTTCAAGAAACCGCTTTGCAAGATCACATACGAGTTGATGAAACACTGCGGCTGTTTGCCGATCTGTACGGCGATCAAAACAACATCGATTCGCTGATACAGTTGTGTGCACTGAACGACTTCATCACCCGTGATACCAAACAATTATCAGGTGGCCAACGTCAACGCCTATTGCTGGCGCTGGCACTGGTTCATGATCCCGACATAGTGTTTCTGGATGAACCAACCACGGGGCTCGATCCACAATCGCGCCGAAACTTTTGGCAGCTGGTAAAAAATATTAAAGCCAAAGGCAAAACCGTGATTCTAACGACTCATTACATGGACGAAGCGCACCAATTGTGTGACGAGATCGCCATTATGGATCACGGTGAGATCATCGAGTTAGGACAACCATCTGCATTAATTAAACAACATTTCGAAGGTTCGTTTATCAGATTGCCGGTCGAATCGATCCATGAAACGGTGACGTTACCTTTCGCCAGTATCTCCAGACAGCCCGATTACGTCGAAATTATTTCAACCCAGGTCGACAGTGATTTGAAAACTTTATTGTCTCTTCAGGTATCACTCGATGGACTCTACATTCATAACCCGAATCTGGACGACTTGTTTTTAAAATTAACCGGTCACGAACTAAGGGCCTAATTGATGTTTGCAGTGCGTAGATTTCTCGCCATATTAAAAGCGCGTAATCGAGAATTCATTCGCGATCGGGCCGCCATGACCTGGAATGTGGCTTTTCCGTTATTGCTTATAATCGGCTTTTCAGTCATTTTTAGTGGCGGTAGCAACAAGCAGCTGAAAGTCGGCTTATTGAATGCAACACAGATACCCAGTGAGTTATCCGAAATTCGTTATACCGAATTTGTGTTTTATCAGGAGCCGAGCAAAGCTCAAACGAAAGTTGCACAACACCAGCTCGATCTATTACTCGACTGGGAAAATCAAAAGTACTGGATTAATGACACATCGCCCAAAGGTTATCTGGCTGAAAACATCATAAATAACACCTCTGACAAACTGATCAAACATCGAATCGAAGGTCAGCCAGTGCGCTATCTGGACTGGGTCATCCCCGGCATACTCGGTATGAACATCATGTTCAGTTGCCTGTTCGGAGTCGGTTACGTAATTGTGCGATACCGTAAAAGTGGCGTGTTAAAACGACTCAACGCAACACCGGTGACCGCATTCGAGTTTCTGGCAGCGCAAATCATTTCTCGGCTGGTCATCGTCGTGATCATTGCCTGTTTTATATTTTTCACCACTTGGTGGACCATTGGGTTTATGGTCAATGGGTCGCTGTTCAATTTACTGTTAGTGTTACTGCTTGGTACTCTGAGCTTGATTGCTTTAGGGTTGATGATCGCATCACGATCACACAGTGAAGAGTTAACCGGCGGACTTTTAAACTTTGCTTCCTGGCCAATGATGTTTTTATCCGGCGTCTGGTTCAGTCTCGAGGGCTCACCTCAATTCGTACAGACCGCTGCGCAATTACTCCCCCTGACCCACATGGTGGATGCTGCCCGAGCCATCATGACGGAAGGTGCTACCCTATTAGAAATCACCCATCATCTGTTTGCTCTGGCGCTTATGACACTGGTGTTTTTTCTGGTAGGAGCTGCGTTTTTTGACTGGGGTAAATCAAGATAGTCGTCAATGCGGTTCGAAAAAAAAGTTCGTAATCGAGCTGGTTTGTACGATAAAAAGTATGCATTGCATGAGCATACTTTTTTCCTGAGCAGCGTTATTGAAATAATAAATTTAATTTCGTTTCGAGGGCGTCTGTTTGGTATCCTATGAGACAGAAAAAAGTCCAATAATAAGGTTATTCATGGCGAACATTGCCAACCACGTATCTAAATTTATCAGCTACTTCAAGGACAAGCGACTGTTCACCATATTCCTGCTTGGCGTGTCGCAAGGTGTCCCATGGATCATCATCGGTTCTGCGATGAACGCCTGGTTGCAAGAAAGCGGATTATCACGCACCTCGATTGGATTATTCGGTCTGGTGTTTGCGGCTTACTCGATTAATTTTTTGTGGTCGCCACTGATCGACCGTATCTGGTTACCCCATATCGGAAAGAAACTCGGACGCCGGCGCAGTTGGATATTAACGATGCAACTTCTCATCGCACTGGCCTGTACCGGCATCGCTTTAGCGGTGCCTGGTAACCAATTGTTCTGGGTGGCATTGTGCGCTGTAGCGATTGGCTTTTTCGCAGCAACCCACGACATCGCAATCGACGGTTATCGAATCGATATCATTCATCGTGATGAAACCGACAAAGTCTCTGCTGCATCCGCCATGATCACATCGGGCTGGTGGACCGGATACGCCGGATTTGGCAGCTTGGCATTTTTTGGCGCAGAAGCCTTTGGATGGAATCTTGTTTATCTCACCTTTCCACTTATGATGTTATTGTTTGCTGCTATCACCATGTGGGCAAACGAGCCGGAAGAAAACAAAGAAGTCGAGGCGATTCATCACTTCGAATCAACCGGACATAAACTAAGAGACTTGGCGAACTGGTTAAGTCAAACCATGATTCGTCCCATCAGCGAATTTTTTCAACGCAACTCACTGCGCGTTGGATTAAACCTGCTATTGTTTATTTTTCTGTTTAAAATTGGTGAAGCCTATTTGGGTCGAATGTCGATCGTATTTTACAAAGAGATCGGCTTTTCTAACGCTGACATAGCTTTCTATTCGAAAATAATGACCTGGTTAATTACCATTGCCTTTGCATTTATCGGCAGTTACTTTGCGTTAAAAAAAGGACTGGTTCGCAGTCTGTTAATTGCCGGTATTGCCATGAGTGCGAGTAATTTAATGTTTTCCTGGATTGCAATGGTCGGCCCGAACGAGACACTGTTTGCTGCAGCGGTGATTGTCGATGGAATCACGCAAGCCTGGTCAACGGTTGTGTTTGTATCTTTTCTTTCACTGTTAACTGGTAAAGCTTTTTCGGCTTCTCAATATGCTTTAATGGCTTCTTTAGGAACACTCGGCCGTACTTTAATTGGCTCAAGCGGTGGTGCGTTGGTTGACTGGATGGCAGGAAACTGGGCGGTATTTTTCTTACTGACGTCATTAATGGTTTTGCCCAGCCTTGCATTACTTTGGTGGATACGCGACGATATTACGCGAATAGAGAAACTGGCGCGCAACGAGAAAAACAATCAATAAAAGCCCCAAATAGGGCTGAGTCGGGCCAATTTTTTAACGATTAAATTACTGCACAGAATAGAGAATTCATTTGGATACTCAGTTTCACATACTCGGTCGTGGTGCCATTGGCTGTCTCTGGGCGAGCCGGTTGGCGCAATCAGGTGTTTCCCCTACGATTATCACGCGAGTTGCAGAAACGCCTGAAACAAAAATCAGTTATCAGCATAACGATCAACCTATCCAACAATCGATCCGACAAACCACCGCAAACCAGTTATCACTGTTAGACGTCCTTCTTGTGTGCGTTAAAACCTACCAATTAAAGACTGCGCTCGAGTCGATCACGCACGCGCTCAACGAACAATCGGTGGTAATCCTGCTACAAAATGGTATGGGCAATCTGGAAATTGCTCAAACGATGATTCCTGACAGTCGCATCATTGTCGCGTCTCACACCCATGGCGCGTATCTCGACACCGCGCATAAACTGATTCACGCAGGCTGGGGAAGCATGACACTTGGCCCGGCCGACAAAACAATGTCGATTAATGGCATTCCACAGATCTGCCAAGTGCTAAATACTGCCCTGGCGCCAGTTATTTGGCACAGCGATATTCAACCCGTGCTTTGGCACAAGCTCTTCATCAATGCCGTAATCAATCCACTGACCGTGCTCCACAACTGCAAGAACGGCGAACTATTAACCAACGATACGCTATTAGTGGAGCTCGAAGAATTGGCAGATGAATTGTGTCCATTGGCAAGCAGAGTGTGTCCGTCCCTTAAGTCCGAAACGTTAAAGTCAACCATTAAAGCGGTTGCAAGAAAAACCGCCGATAACTACAGCTCCATGCATCAAGATGTCTTCCATGGCCAGCCCACAGAAATTGAAGCCATTACCGGTTTTTTGCTACTAAAAGCGCAAGAACTTCAGATTCACCTTCCGCGACACGAAGAAGTCTATAAAAAGATCAAGTCCTTATAATTTTAAGATTTATGAATTGCGTCCTATTTAAGCTTAAAAAGTGGGAGAACCCCTTCACATTTTGCTAGGCTTATATGCAGTAGAATGCCCCTCAACAAAATGTTTCCGGAGAAAGAAACAACTATGACACTCAAACTAAAGCTGCTTCTGATATCGCTTATCGTCGGCCTGTTTACGGCCGCAACGGCCTGGCTCAGCCACCAACGAATAAACGACAACCTGAATTCGGTACATCAATCAAACCAAACTCAAGAATCCAATCGAATTCAAAATCTAACGCGTTCATTTTTAAACCAATATTTAACAACTAGCCAAAAGCTGACAGCCAAAGAAAATTTAAACGCAATATTCGAAGACAATAACCTGGCAACCTTCATTGAGACTCTAAACATTGCCAATGATGAACCGGTCGAGTTTTTAGCTTACTCCGCGAAACAGAGTAAGGTATTTCGCTCCCACCCGGCAAACCAAGGTGGAAGCTTCTTTGACCTGGAAAGTACCATTTTGGCTCAGATGAAGTCGCCGAGTATTAAAACCGCTGTCGCGCCTTTCGATGGCGAGCGAGCACTCGTACGATCCAGCGCCATTCTTCGCGATGGCGAAGTGCTAGGGGTTGTGCTCGCGGTTCTGCCATTGAATCAATCTTTCATTGAACACTTAAAAGTACAAACTGACGCCGAATTTCATCTAAAAGTAGCCAATAAAACCTACACAACCAACGACACATTGGACTGGACAAGCGCCGAAGTAATTAGCTGGCCAGTGCAAACAGATAAAGACGTTCAGATTAAGTTCTTCAACCCTTTGGTTACCGAGCAACTAATCTACGGATACACAGGACAATTTGAATTAATTATTATCTTTGTACTTATGGTTGCGTTGGTGGTGGCCGTTTACGTCATTGCACAAAACTTTACCAAATATATTCGGAAGATGAATGAGGTCGTCGATAACGCCGACAATGCGCTACAACTGTCGGCCGGATTAAAAAATCTGAACCTGAGTTCTGAATTATCCAACCTCACTCAAGGCATCAGCCTTTTGATTGGCGAGCAAAACAATCAGAATCGACAGCTGCAATCGCAAATCAAACAACAAGAAAAAATTCTTAACGATATTAAAACTGAAAAGCAATCGTTATTGAAAGAGCGCGATTCAGCAGTAAAAGCACCGCGAACCAAGTCGGAATTCCTGTCTCGAATGGGAGATGAAATTACCACCCCAATGAAAACACTTTCCAGTATGTTGCATCTGTTAAGTGAGTATAACCTTGAAGAAGAGCCCAAAGAATTATTGAGTATTTCGCGGCGCTCGGCGAATACACTGATCAATAATCTGAACAATATTCTCGACTTTTCAAAGTTGGACGCAAACTTATTGAAGCTCTACAAAGACAACTTTGATATACGCCAGCTGATCGATGAAATCGTTGCAGAATACACGCCACACGCAAAAGCGAAATCACTGACGATATCAGCAACCGTGGCCAATGAAGTGCCCGAGTCAGTCTATAACGATCCAAAACGAGTTAAACAAATACTTAAAAACCTTATCGGTAACGCCATTCGATTTACTAAAGAAGGTGAAGTCAGTCTTTATTGTGATCTGGTGATGGAAAACTCTAACGAGTTCTTGCGCCTCACGGTTAAAGACTCCGGCGTTGGCATTCCCGAAGAAGCTCAAAAAGGATTGTTTGATTCTCTCGAACAGCGCACAAAATTAACCAACAGCAGCTTTGCCGGGCGCTTGAGGTTAATCGTATCGAAAAAGCTGAGTGAGTTGATGGGCGGTAATATTGGAGTCAATAGCGAACCGAAAAAAGGCTCCCGCTTCTGGTTCACTGTGTCGTTGCATAAGAACTAACAACGGATTAAGCGGTGCACTGAAGCGTGCATCGCATTGCTTCTTTTCGTTTAACCTTCATCGTTAGCAACAAAGTCTTTGAATTGCTTCTCGGCTTGGCGTAGTTGTGCTGCTTTTCGCTTTCCGTACCAGAATGAAATAATGATCGAAACGACTACCACGCCAATACCTATTAGCACACTGAAGGTTGAATTGGCTCGATCAAAACGTGCCGCTTCATACAGCCAGGCGTAAGCCGACCAACCAGCAAGAAACAATCCAAAAACAGACAGATAAATAATGGCAAATCGGGCGATGTTGATGCCAACCTTGGCACGCTTGATCATGTGTTCGTACAGTCCACGTGTTGTGGTGGGTACTTCCCATAGCTCCCGTCTTAAGTAGAAATCAAAATAGACACCGATGGTGGCTAAAATAGAGACCAAAATCACCCACACTTTAACGCTGAACGACTCTTCGGTTTGAAAGATATAGAAGGCAAAGGGAACCAGCAACAACAAGCTGACAATATCGAGCGCCAGCACAAGCTTCATCCGCCAAGAAAGCCATCGCATGTTCTTTTTTAGTTCGGGTAAGTCGGGCTCGTGGCTTTGCCATTCATTGACCGCTTTGTCCCAGTTAAATTCGTCTGTCATAAGGATTTCAAATCGTCCTAAATTCATGGCGCATGGTTATAGCGTCTCAACCACATCTTTTAGTGCCTTTTTGGCGCGATTTAACCTAACGCCTACGTTATTTACGGTAATCCCCAATACATCGGCAATCTCATCGTAACTTAATCCCTCGAGTGCCAACCCCAAAATCTGTCGTTGTCCCAATGGTAGTTTCTGCAAACCCATGACCAACCGGCTTTGTTTGCGTTGAGCTTCAAGATGCCCCGAAGGACAGTCATCGCCTTTTAACGTGACATCATCACTGGACGTGCTTTTACCCTCGCGCACATGTTTCGCCACATGACTGATGGCTCGATTGTGTGCAATAGAAAGCAAGTAAGTTTTTAGTGAACTGTTATGATTGAACCTGGGCAAGGAACGCCAAATGGCAAAAGCAATATCCTGTTGTAATTCATCTTGCAACGCGGGTATTGCTTCATAAGACTGAACGACACGAGCAATTGCAGATTGATGTTGTTTCCACGCCTCGTTAAACAGGCGTTCTTGCTCGCTCATAATAAATGACCAATCCCCAAAATTGACAGATATATTGCTTGTTATTGAATCGTTATAGGCTGATTGTAACGTCATACGAGCCGATCCCCAAGTTACCTGTGAGAATCAGTCGCCCGATTACGGGTTTTATTACACTGGTACCGAGTTAATCTTTTACTTTAAGTACCACTTTACCTTTCGATTGGCCGCTTCTTAGAAACTCGAGCGCCGTCGGAGCTTGTTCAAAAGGATACTCGCCACCGATAAAGGGCGGCGGCAACTTCATTGCCACTAGCTGTGACAACATATGGTCAAACAGGCCCTGGTGTTGCCAAAGCCAGATTAAATTAAAGCCTGCAATCGATTTATTATCGGACACCATGGCCAGGGCATCGTACCTTGGACGGGTCAGATACAACCATGCCGACTTGAGCCAACGAGGTGTGCGACTGTTTGGCGTATATTGAGCAGCACCAAACGTCACCAATCGGCCCATAGGTGCTAGCGCGTCGAACGATTGTTTTTGGATCTTGCCACCAATAGCGTCCAGAACTAGATGCAGCGGTCGGCCGTTCAATTGAGTTAATAACCTTGATTTAAAATTCGGGCTTCGGACAAAGACTTCTTCGATACCGCGACAACGTAACCATGTCGCCTTCTCATCGGATCCAACGCAAGCGATCACTTCAGCCCCCGTATGCCGGATCATTTCCAGCGCCATCAAGCCCACACCACCGGCGGCGGAGTGAACCAAAACACGATGTTGCGGCTTCAATGCCCCTAATTCAAATAAGGCGTACCAGGCGGTCAAAGCTTGAACCAGAAACGCTGCGCCTTGCTGATAAGTCCAACCTTCGGGTATTACCGTGCATTGCGCCGCCGGGACACGTATCGAATCGGCGTAACCGCCGAAACGGGTCGCCGCCATCACCCGATCACCTTCCTTCAAATGAACCACATTGTTGCCGATTGACTGCACCACGCCTGAAAATTCTAGCCCCGGAACAAAAGCGCCTTCAGGAGTGGCAGAATACAATCCGGTTATGGCGAAAATATCCGCAAAATTTAGCCCAATGGCGTGTACCTCGACTTGTACCTCGTCAGAACCTAGCGGCTCGTCCGGTCGATTATCTTGCTGCAGTGAGAGCCGCTTGAGATTTCCAGCTTTTGGGACACACCAATAACGTCGCTTGCTGGGCATTGGCTAAGATTGGTTATCCGCCGAATCGGCGTAGTCTGCAGTGGGATCCATCGAGCCGTCTGCTCTGGATTGTTTTGCTTTATGATTCTCAGTGTCAGATCGGTCTGTATCAGGTTTGTCTTCGCTTGCTGCATCTTCAGTAGCTTCATCGCTGACATCATTCGCGGACCAGTCAGGTAAGGATTCTCGCCAAGGTTTGCCTTGCTGATAACTGGCCAGTCGATCAAGATAGCCTTGGCGAGCGGTACCGCCGATTTTTTCTTTTAAATTATCCACCGCCATTTGTTGATTCGAAACCGCTTGCTCAAACTCACCGCTTTCGGCATAAGCTGCCGCCAGCGTATCCAATAACACGGAAGACTCCGGTGATTTCTTTATCAGTGGTTGCATGATTTCGACGGCCCGCTTACCGTTTCGAAGTGAGGGGTTTGGGCTGGTAGAGTACAACCAAGCCAAATTATTGATCGCCATTCGGTGCCCTGATGCGGCGGCTCTTTTAAACCAGTTCATGGCCGATGCCTGATCACTTTCGCGCTTGCCATCGCCCAGATAAAAAATTCCAATCAGAAATTCAGCTTCCGTATCGTTATCTCGGGCAGCCAGCTTAAACCAGTGCAGCGCCTGTTCTGGATTGTGCTCTATTCCATTGCCCCAAAGGTAAGCTTTACCCAGTTCACGCTGTGCTGCGGTATGGCCGTTTTCAGCGGCACGATTGAGCCAGAAAGCCGCCTTGGATTTATCTTTTTCACCGGCCAAGCCTTTGCTGTACAAGTTGGCAAGCAACCATTGGCTATCAATATTGCCATTCTCTGCGCCCACCAGACATTTTTTCAGAGCCACTTTATAGCTTTCGGCTTTATAGTGTTTCTGACACAGCTTCTGACTTCGTCGATCGGAATCCGAGTGACAACCAACGACGACGATTGACGTCAACACGACCATGGGGACAAACAACAATTTCATAAACAGCGATTCTAACGGTGACTTTATGGCGAATATTTTACCACTAATCTGCAACGAACTCTTTGTGCAAACTGCACAAGAATGTAAGGATTTGTTCATATTTTAGGCTTTTATCATTGAATTTTGCTTTTGAGTTAATGAAAACGATCTTG
>JBPEWV010000020.1:0-9706 GCA_052032335.1 Pleionea sp.
GATCAATTTCACTAAGCCATTGATGTAACCCGGGGGCGCCTTTTTCTTGAAGATGGGCCGCAACCTGTTCACGAATCAAATCATCGGTGGGAGGTAAGTCGGCAATGCCAAACAACAGCGCTTTAAAGTACAGCATGGTACCGCCCGCCAGAATAGGCCACTTTCCCTCGCTGTCGATCTGCTCGATCAACTTTAGCGCATCTTGTCGAAACTCGGCTGCGGAATAACTTTCGTTGGGCTCGCGGATATCTATTAAATGATGTTTGGCCGCTGCGCGCTCTTTGGCGCTCGGTTTTGCTGTGCCAATGTCCATTCCACGATAAACCAGTGCGGAATCGACGCTGATAATCTCACCATTTAATTGCTGACACAACTCAATGGCAAGATCGGTTTTTCCCGAGGCTGTCGGCCCCATTAAGCAGATAACCGGTTTCTTAGCGGCCTTATTCGGCATTATAAAATCTGACCCAATTGTTTTTGAATTGCGCTCTCACTGATGCCCACCGCAAACGATCGCCATTCGACATCTGATAGAATAGCACTTTCACAAGCATTCCCCAGCTCAGATAAACCAGCCTGACTCGAAGCCGACAGAGCACCTATCAACTCGTTAAGCAAACGCTGCTTCAAACTGCTTGTGTCAAAATTCGAAAAACGCCGGGCCAATATCCTCTGTAACGCCAACTGCCATACAGAGACTTCGATGGCCGGTGTTAATGCGGGCAATTTGCGTAACATTACCTGTTCACTCCCGGCAGGCGTCAATTCGATGCCCATGAGTTTCAGATTATCCAATAGCTCCGCTTCTTCGATAACGCCACTTTGTTCAACCGGTAAAATTTTCGGAACCAATAAAGGTTTTGCTTTAACGTTGGTAAGATCCCACTGTTGCTCGACGCATTGCATCAACCATTGCCACACATCAATCAGCCACAGTGTCGACTCTCTGGGCGCAATCAAATAACGATTTTGCCACAAGGTGCTGGATTCATCAGGTTCACTCTGAGGCAAGTTTGCGGTTTGCGCATCGCTATCCGATCGATTCGAGGCAAGTGTGTCATAAAGCGCTCGGTGCTCGGCGATCTGGGCTGGAGAATGACGACGCGCTCTGTCTGACAATCTTCCTGCCCCACTATTAATCGAACCACTGTAAACAGAACCACGGTAAGTAACATTGCTAGCGACAGTCATTTGCGGCGATGTAGCTTGTAAACTATTGGGCGTGTCTGAAGCTTCGTGATCGATTAACGAAGCCCCTGTCGCACTCAAACATTGCTGCAGCAGCTTGACCAGAAAGTCATGCACTTGCCGAGGCTGACGAAAACGAACTTCGTGTTTAGTTGGGTGCACATTGACGTCCACATCCTGAGGTGGACACTCGATATAGATCACGTAAGACGCGAATCGCCCCTGAGGAATCAGCCCACTGTAACTTTGTCGAATCGCGTGACTGAGTAAGCGATCTTTTACTGGTCGACCATTAACAAAAATAAACTGTGCGTCGGACTCACTGCGGTGATAGTCGGGCGACGCCAGCCAGCCATGAATTTTCAACTCATCCAGATCGCCACTAAACTTAAGCGCCTGCCTGACGAAGGGTTGGCCGCAAGCGACCTTCAGCTTTTCTTCCATCGAGCGAGCGCTATTTACCGCGGGATATCGCTTACTGATTTTCCCGTTATGTTTCACTACAAACGCAACGCCAGGGTGCGCCAATGCTTCACGTTTTATCGTATCTTCAATGTGGGTAAACTCGGTCTTTTCAGTGCGTAAGAATTTGCGCCGGGCGGGCGTATTAAAAAACAGATCGCGCACTTCGATGCAAGTGCCCTGAGTTGCCGCAGCAGGGGCTACCTTCACCGCCATATCGCGCCCCTCGGCCACCGCTTGCCAACCTTGTTCGCTTTCTGACTGCCGACTGCGTAACAATAGCTTCGCCACTGACGCAATACTCGCCAGGGCTTCACCGCGAAACCCCATACTTTTGACCGCACATAAGTCGTCAAAACTGTGAATTTTGCTGGTGGCATGGCGACTCAATGCAAGCGGCAAATCGTCTTTGTGGATCCCGTTTCCATCATCGACCACCCGAATCAAACGCGCACCGCCACGTTCAATGTCCACTTCAACTCTTGAGGCGCCAGCATCGACGCTGTTCTCAACCAGTTCTTTGACCACCGACGCAGGTCGTTCAACAACTTCGCCAGCGGCGATCTGGTTGGCTAATTGATTATCCAGCTGATGAATTCGGCTCATACAAACTAATTGGGAATGGTTAATCGTTGCCCTACCCGAATACGATCACCTTTTATCTGATTGCTTTTGCGCAATTGACTGATCGAAACATTAAATCGGGAGGCGATTTCGGATAAGGTATCTCCACTTTTAATGGTGTAGTGACGCGGATTGGCCGAAGCGAACTGGGTGCCATCGGGCGGATTTTTACGGAAAAATGCTTTTAAGCCTTTGAATACCGACGAAGCAAGTTTGCGTCGATGATTGTAGGAATTCAACAATTTTTCTTCTGAAGGGTTTGAAATAAACGCCATTTCCACCAACATGGCGGGAATGTCTGGCATCTTTAACACCACAAATCCGGCACGTTCCACCCGCTTTTTATGCATTCTGGGCACCGAACGTGACAGATGGCGGTGCACTTCGGTCGCAGCATCAAGACTTGCACTGACTGAATAGGTGGTCGAAAGATCGAGCAACACCTGCGCCAACAACGGGTCTTTATTACTCAGGCTTTCGACACCACCGAGTAAATCCGATTCGTTTTCACGCTGCTCCAGCCAACGACCCATTTCTGACTGCGCACCTTTGGGCGACACCACCCAGACCGACGAGCCATTGGCCCGTTTGTCGTGGAACCCGTCGGCGTGGATCGAAATAAAGATGTCCGCCTGATGTTGCCGGGCAATCTGGGTTCGCTTTCTCAGACTGACAAAATAATCGCCTTTACGCACCAGCACCGCTTTCATACCCGGTTCATTATTCACCATGTCGGCCAGTTGTTTCGCGACTTTCAGGGCGATGTGTTTTTCCAGAGTGCCTTTAGGGCCAATGGCACCGGGATCTTCGCCACCGTGTCCGGCATCGATCGCAACGACTATGTCGCGCTTGCCTGTGACATTCTTTATTTTGGGTTTCACCGGTTCCGATTGTTTCGCTTCGTTGATCAAATCGACCACCAGCCGGTGACCGTAATTCTGAAACGGTTTCAGCGTAAAAAACTTAAATTTAACCTGTTGTTTCAGATCCAGTACAACGCGAACGGTATCATCGCTTTCGCTGGCACGAACGTGTTTTACCAGATTCGACTTGATCTCCAGTTCTGCGGGATCAAAATTTAATTCCGATTTATTGAGGTCAATGACCATGCGATGCGGATTTTCTAACGCAAAGATGGAATGCTCAGCCGGTGCTGACATGTCGAGTACCACACGCGTCGAATCAGGCGACTGCCAGAAGCGCATTCCCTTGATTTTCGCCGCATTAGCTAAGGTTGAGCACAATAGCAGACTCAGCAATACTAACTTTATTATTTTATATCCCATGAACCACTGCTTTTTTTAACTGACCAATAAACTGAAACAAAACTTCCGAGGTTAAGGGTTGGACCCTGAAACCCCGCAACAATTCCCATCTGTTCAACGCCGAAATATTACCGCTGTCGACTCGTCCTGACTCAAACACCCGTTTGTAATTTTGAGATTATAAGCTGATTGGCGCTACTAATCACGGCCTGTCTTTGCTCTTTGTCGTATTGAAGTTCTACCGTCAGATTGGGTTCAGGTAACCAGCCGCGCCCCTTATCGGGCCACTCTATCAGACACAGAGTGTTGGCTTCTGCCAAATATTCATCAACGCCAATAAATTCCAGCTCTTCAGGATCAGCCAGCCGATACAGATCAAAGTGATACACTTTAAACTGCTCAAATTCATAGGGTTCTACCAGGGTGTAGGTTGGACTCTTGGTACTGCCCTGAAACCCCAAACAACGCAACAAACCGCGTACCAGAGTGGTTTTGCCTGCCCCCAGTTCACCTTTCAGAAAGACCAGTCCGGCACCGTCCAGAGACTCGCCAATCAACCCGCCAAGCCGTTCAGTGGCTGCGGGATCCGCCAATTCAACCGTTAGTTTATGCACCACTACTCCACCTCGGGATTTACCAGTCGGCGAATATACGGGAATAAATCGGTCGCCAGCAACCCTCTTTCCAATCGCGAGCCTGTTTCGGTCACGGCCAACTCGGCGGCCTCGCCATGGATGGCAGCGCCAATTCGTGCAGCATCAAATAAAGGTATGCCCTGCGCCATCAGGCCGGCAATGATTCCGGTGAGCACGTCGCCCATTCCGCCCGACGCCATCCCCGGATTACCGGCACAAACGACATTTAACTTTTGTTCGTCAGCGATCAGGGTGCCCGGACCTTTTAACAAACACACACCGCCATAGGTTTCAACCATAGCGCGAGCCGATTCAAAACGGTCACTTTGAATTTGCGCAATACTTTGATTCAGCAGTCGAGAGGCCTCTCCGGGATGCGGAGTCATGATGCGGTTGTCGAGCTTTACCGGATGGTCGCTCAAAATATTCAATGCATCGGCGTCCCAGACGGTTTTGGTGTTTTTCGCCGAGTCGGTTTTCAGGTAGTCCTCTAACATGGCGACCAGGTTTTTACCCCATTTAAATCGCCCCAGTCCGGGGCCAATGGCAATGACATTGGCGGCGTCCAGCAAGCTGCGAATACCATCTTTCGAGACATTATCGGACGCCGCGTGACACATAATTTCGGGTCGCTGCAGGCACAAGGTATCGGCGTGCTGACTGTGAGTCAGCACCGAGACCAGTCCCGCGCCCGCGCGTGCAGCTGCCTCGGCCGCCATTCTCACCGCACCGGAATACCCCGGACTGCCTCCGATCACCAATACATGGCCATTGAAACCTTTGTGTGACGTTTTGCGTCGGGGTTGTAAAAAGTGTCGGCCTTCTGGAAAACGAAACAAAAAAGCTTTGGGGCGTACCAGTGCAAAAACCCCCTGACCGCACTTCAAATCATTAACTTCAATGTCGCCGCAATAATCGGCGGCTAACCCAGTCACCATCCCCCGTTTCAAACCAATAAAAGTCACGGTTACATCAGCGTGAATGGCGCACCCCAAAATAGAGCCAGTGTCGGCAATCAACCCACTGGGAATATCCACTGAGATAATCGGTTTGTGCGAACGAACAATTTCATTAATGACGGAGGCATACGGCTCTCGAACCTCGCCTTTGACACCAGTGCCCAGAATGGCGTCGACGATAAGATCGTGATCGTCTAACACCTCTGAGTGCCAGTCGACAATGCGAGCCGTAGTCGGTTTTAAACGCAAAAAGGCACGTTCGGCATCACCTTTGGGCGAATCGGCACCGGGCATCAGCGCCACGGTTACCTGCAACCCGGCCATGGCCGCCAGACGCGCCACAACAAAACCGTCACCACCGTTATTGCCTTTACCGCAAACCACCAGAATTCGTCGCAGTTCGGGCCAACGCTCGCGCATTTCGTTATAAACGGCAGCGCCTGCCCGTTCCATCAGGGGATAAGTCGAGCCATCATGGAAGCGGGCATACAGCTGTTCCAATTGCTTAATTTGCTCGGCAGTGTAAAGCCCTTTTCGATCCGCCATTAAATTAACTCATGCCTGCTGTGTTTTATAATCGTCGTGTTTTATTAATGCCATATTTATTATTATTTGTACCTGGCTTGCAAAAACCTCACGCCATTAAATCTTGAACACTTTCTCGCGATAGAATTTCATTTCTTCTATCGACTCCCGAATATCGTCGAGTGCCAGGTGTGCACCTTTTTTGGTAAAGCCATTTAAAATATCAGGCTGCCAACGTCGGGCCAGCTCTTTCACTGTGCTGACGTCAATATGACGATAATGAAAGTAGGCTTCCAGCTTGACCATATGTCGCGCTAAAAAGCGGCGATCCTGACAAATCGTATTACCGCACATGGGCGACTTGCGTTCCGGCACCCACTGACTTAAAAAGTCGATGGTCATTTGTTCAGCCTGTTCCTCAGAAATTTGACTGGTGCGTACCCGCTCGGTTAATCCCGACTTGGCATGGTGTTCGGTATTCCAGTCATCCATCGCCTCTAAAATTTCATCCGGTTGATGAACTGCAATCACCGGACCTTCGGCGAGTATGTTTAACTCTTTGTCGGTCACAATGGTGGCAATTTCAATGATTCTGTCCGAATCCGGTTCCAGACCGGTCATTTCCAGGTCGATCCAGATCAGATTTTCAGCATTTGCCATACGAACTCCGTTGTTGTTTCTTGAATTAATCCGCTATGATCGCTCAAAATAGCACGAATTAATTTAATTTTACTCGATAATACTTCTTAAAAGCATAACCGAAATAGGCAGGAACACAATGACCAAACTCTCTGAAATGCAGTGCAAGTACGACGATGAAGGCAAAACACCACTCGCTCTCGACAAGATCAAAGCACTTTCTGAAGAAATCCCGGAATGGTCGATTAATGATGACGGCACCCGAATTGAACGTGAATTTCTGTTTAAGAATTATTACCACACCATGAATTTCGTCAACGCCATTGCCTGGATTGCAAACAAAGAAGCGCATCACCCCGATATGGAAGTCAATTACGGACGTTGCCTGGTGTGTTTTACCACACACGACTCGGGTAACCGACTTACCATTAACGACCTGATTTGCGCCGCCAAAGTTGATCAATTACTTAACGTCGGTAATTTCGGACCAAAATTGCAACAAGACAACGAGTGAATCGACTGAGTGGCTAAACGTCAAAAGCTGTCGCTGCAACAAAAACGCCGTGTTGCAAAAAGCAAAGGCAAAAAATTAAAACAACAAGCGGCACAGCCCGATATTCACGAAGAACAGCTAGGCGGTTCTCAAACTGGCATCGTCATCAGTCGATTCGGCGAGCAGGCCGATGTTGCCGATGCCCAGCAAAAAGTTTATCGGGTGTATTTACGACAGAATTTGGGCAGTTGTGTCAGCGGCGACCGAGTACTGTTTCGTCTCGACGATCAAAACAATGGCGTCATCGAAGCCATCGAACCGAGACGTTCCGAACTGAACCGACCAACACCCTATGCCGGTGTAAAAACCATCGTTGCAAACGTCGACCAAATACTGATCGTCGTTGCCCCTTTTCCAGCTTACTCCTCGGTGATTCTGGATCGCTATCTGGTTGCCTGTGAACTGGCCAACATTCCGCCGGTTATCGTTTTCAACAAATCCGATTTAATTGAAACCGACGAACAGGCTTTTTACCAGCAACAACAAGCAATTTACCGCGCCATCGGTTACACCGTCTATGAAGTGAGTTGTAAACAAGCCGCAACACTTAATCCGCTCGGCAAACAGTTACTCGGTAAAGAAAATATTTTTGTTGGTCAGTCGGGTGTTGGAAAGTCGTCCTTGATAAACGCTCTACTACCAAAAGCTCAGGCCGAAACAGGTTTGGTCTCAGAAAATTCGAAACTCGGCACTCACACCACGACGGCCTCAAAATTATTTTTTCTTGAAGACAATGGTTTTATTATTGACTCGCCGGGAGTACGTGAGTTTGCCTTGTCACACATTCAACCCGAGCAAATCATCGACGGCTTTATCGATTTGAAACCGTTTCACGGCGACTGCAAATTTCGCAATTGCCGCCACCTCAATGAAAAAGGCTGTGGATTATCCGAAGCGTTAAAACAAGGTCGTGTCACTGCGCAGCGACTGGAAAACTATCAGAAAATCGTGCAAAGCCTGATTTAAAAATAAAGCATAAAATATCTCAAGCCGAACCGGCGTTTCTTTCTGGTTGGACTAAACTTGTAGAATCCGAACCAACCGGATGAGGCCATTTAATATGATCACCATTGAAGACTGCTATGGATTCTGCGACCTGGATCAGGAGGCGATCGATGCCATCGCCAGTCACGAACACCTGAATGACATTGTTGCCATCGAGTTAGCGCAATCGTTAATCAAACGAAAAAGCGGAATCAGACAAGTTCATTCCATGATCGAAGACGATATTTACTGGGCTCAATTTAAGGGACAAACCGATCGCGTTAACCAGCTGAGTAAAATTTTAGCGGCATTTGATAAAAAATACGGTGCGCTGTAATCGTCGTTTGGCTGTATTTAAAAATTGCTTTTCATAGCATTTTGTTCAATCAAAATCACTTCTGATAATTCTTCGAAATAAACAATGCTTTTTTTCATCAATGTGATCAGCTTACTGTCGCCCGAACCATCAACCCTTTACAATGGTCTCAAACAGTACACACGCAATTTGACTGCACTTGAATACAAAAGCAAATAAAACCAAGTAAAAGTAAGTAAAGGGGAGTTTTATGAAACAATTTACTGCCGTACTAATTCTGTCGTCAGCTTTTCTGTTAACAAGCTGTGATAACACCGATGGTCCCGGTTACAGCCAATTGTCTTTGGCGGTAAAAGATGCCCCAATTGACGGAGCAACAGCTGTGGTGGTTGAGTTTGATGGCATTGAGCTTAAACCTCAGGGCGGTCCCAGCTTCAGCGTCGATCTTGAACAAGCGCAACAGATTAACCTGCTTGACTTTCAGGGCACCGATGCGGCGCAGCTATTTGCCAATGTTTCGATAGAAGCCGGCAACTACAACTGGATGCGGCTCAAGGTTAATGCCGAACAGCAAGCGCTCGACTCATACATTGAGTTTGAGGGCGGCGAAATGTTTTCACTTTACGTTCCCAGCGGTGCACAAACCGGGCTTCAGTGGAACCAGGGATTTACCGCTCCTGCGAATGGTAATGTCGACTTTACCATTGACTTCGATTTACGAAAGTCGATTCATCAACCAGGCAATAGCAGCGACGATTACTTCTTAAGGCCAACCATCCGGGTCGTCGATAATACGGTTATCGGTCACATAGAAGGGCTTGTTGCATCATCATTGCTCGATGGGTCGTCTTGTGGCGAAAGTAACGCCGTGTATTTGTACCCACAAACAGACGATGCGCTGGACGATTATGGCAGCGACAATGAGCCTCAAACCTCAGCAAACGTCACGCTTAATGAGGAAAACAATTTAAGCTACAGCCTCGGGTACATTTTGCCCGGCGACTACACACTGGGACTCACCTGTCAGGCCGATTTGGACGATCCAGAAATGGATGATGCCATTGAGTTCACTGCCCGAATGGACGTTACGGTGACAGAAAACACCACCACCACCGCCAACTTCGAATAGTTGCGACTGTTTCTCACACCGAAATTCAGGAGAGCCTTGGCTCTCCTGAACGATATTTAAACCACAGCAACGCCGCTTCTTCCGCAGATTCAAGGCTTAACCTCTCCCAATCGATGGATTGTTCTTCACAGCACTAAAGCTCGCAGCCCATAAAATTCCTATAAAAATCAATTGATTAAGAAAGCTTCACCCAAAAACGACGGAGAAGACACCCCAAAAAGACACCTTTTAATTTATGAAAAACAAATATAATTTTATGTTTTTCGTAAATTTAATATTGCAATACATAAAATAAAGCCCTATATTAAAACCATGAATATACGAATTAATCTTGATATCGAGCTGGCCAAGAAAAAAATGTCGCTCACTGAACTTTCGCAAAGAATAGGTATTTCAATGACCAACCTATCGTTGCTTAAGACCGGGA
>JBPEWV010000200.1:0-5989 GCA_052032335.1 Pleionea sp.
CGAGCAGCCGGCAGTATTCACTGGGGGCTTATGATCACTGTATTTAGCATCAGTCACCTGGCGTTTCTATTGATTCTGCCACAAACCAACGCCGCCGACTCAACCTCATTATTCACAGGGCCCGGACTGATTTTGTTTATCGTAGTGCTGACTCAGTTAAACGACGTCGCTCAATACTTGTGGGGAAAATCATTGGGTAAGGCACGGATCATTCCGCACATCAGTCCCAATAAAACCTGGGCCGGATTTCTTGGAGGCGTCTTTACTACAGCAATCCTCGCAGCCTTAATAGCGCCCTGGTTAACACCGCTGGATCATGTTTACGGTTTGGCCGCGGGTGTCATTATCGGCATCGCCGGATTCATCGGTGATGTCACCCTGTCAGCACTGAAACGCGAGTTAGGAATAAAAGACACCAGCGCATTAATTCCCGGACACGGCGGCATTCTGGATCGTCTCGACAGCCTGACCTTTACAGCGCCTCTGTTCTTTCACTTTGTTCGATACACCGCTTTTTAAAAGGAAAATAACGATGACACTGTTGCATCAGAGTTTAAGAATGTTTTTCTTCATTGTGATTGTTCGCCCGATTGTCAAACTGATCATTGGTCTGAACTTTCACAACGCACCCACTCTGCCCAAGTCAGGTCCGGGCATCATAGTGGCCAATCACAACAGTCATCTCGATACCATGGTGTTGATGTCACTGCTGCCCATTCGGTTGTTGAATCAGGTTCAGCCCGTGGCGGCGGCCGATTACTTTTTATCGAACCCACTGAAATCCTGGTTTGCGAGAAACATCATTGGCATCTTGCCAATTGCGCGGACCGGAGAGAACAACGATCCGCTGGCACGTTGCCGAAACGCTCTGGATCAAAACAAGCTGTTGATATTTTTTCCAGAAGGTTCGCGCGGACAGCCAGAAACTCTGACAGCATTTAAGTTTGGTCTCGCCAAATTGATCAGCCAACGTCCGACCGTTCCTGTTTACCCAATTTATATGCACGGATTAGGAAAAGCTTTACCCAAAGGTCAGTTTATTCTGGTGCCATTTTTTTGCGACATCGTGTTTGGCGCACCCATGCACTACACCGGAGAGCAACAGCAGTTTCATCAACAACTCACACTGACTTTTGGCCAACTTCAACAAACAATCAAGGTGCCATCATGGGATTAACAACTCGATTGTCTGCACTGTGGGGATTTTTAGAGGCCACCATTTTATTCATTGTGCCCGATGTATTGCTCACCTATTTGGCAACACAAAAACAACGCTCCTTAGGACCGGCGATTATTGCCGCAACACTCGGAGCACTCGTCGGCGGCGGCGTCATGTACCTCAATGGAATGACTCAATATTACGCCAGTCAGGAGTTGCTGTTACTCATCCCCGCAATAGACGATACCGTCATTGCCAAGGTGACTGGGTTAATGGCGGAACATGGCTACTGGGGTTTGTTCTTTGGACCCATCTTAGGCTTGCCTTACAAAATCTTTGCGGTTCAAGCTGCGGCCATGGGAGTCGACCCGTGGCCTTTCTTTTTACTTTCGATTCCGGCCCGATGTCTTCGCTTTCTCTTTCTCTGCACACTGGTGCGCGTTTTGGTCAACACTTTCATGAAACGCCTGACTCAAAAACAGACCACCCTTATTTGGCTGTGCAGCTGGACCGTGTTTTATCTGACGTACTTTGCAGTTTTCGGGTGGTGAAACGACCCGACGCGCGTCTGAGTTGAATAAATGTCAAACCATAATGGTTCGATCATCACTGCAATTGGTCCATACCCAAAGTGATGGCGTAACACAGTTGACCACAAAAGGAGATCCGCCATGAATCAGACCCTCCGCCAAATTCGGCAATATCAACCACTGGATAAGGTCATCATCCACTCTGTCGGGATGGGCATTTATCAAGCCTCTGTCGAGAAAGATGGCGACGAATATTATCTGGTAGAAAGTGATGGGACACCATTAAAAGCGAATAACATTATCGATTTGCAGCGGCAATTAAGACCGTTAATCTTCGCTAAAATGGTACTGTGCCACGAAAGCCCATACGATGAAATGATCGGTCATCAAACTCAGACTTCTGGCTCCAATCGCCTCGAGGTCCCCCTTGGTGACAACCGACTCGATTAATGTCGCATCAAAGCAAAGCAGCCTCCGCGCTCCACAACTTAACTGGCATTATGGTACAATTTAGACCCACTTAACACCACGCACAGGTCCATTATGTCAGCCATTGATTCCATTTTAGATAGCGCACGTCACGGTGCCACCATCACCGTCGATAAGAGCTGGAGCCAAGGCCGCACTGTTTTTGGTGGCTTATCAGCGGCCATACTCATCAAAGCAATGGAAACTGAGCTCGACGACGAACGCCCCTTAAGAGTTGCCAACATTGGTTTTATCGCACCACTTCTTGTGAATGAACCCTGCACTGTTAAAGTCGAACATTTGCGCGACGGTAAAAACGTTACGCAACTGCAAGCTCGCCTTACCCAAAGCGACTCTGTGTGTGTTCAGGTAACCGCGTGTTTTGCCAAAGATAGAGTCTCGAAAGTGAAGGTGGACAACTTCGAACGCGTGCCCTTTCATTTGCCCAAGAAGCCCAGCTTCTTACCCATGATCCCTAAGGTGACGCCCAAATTCATACAACATGTGTCATTAGCACTGGTGGACGGAAAACTGCCTTTTACCGGAAGCCGACAATCGAATTTATCCGGTTGGATGAAATTTAAAGAGATTCCGCAACAACTGAGCTGGGCCCACGTCATTGCATTAGCCGACGCTTGGCCGCCAACCGTGTTACAAATGCTGCGTTGGCCCAAGCCCGCCAGTACACTGAGCTGGCAACTGGAAGTTCTGCAACCCCACTTTGAGCTGACCAACGACGATTGGCTCGGCTATCAAGCGATCACTCGACAGGCCGACGAAGGTTACTCTCATTGCGAGGCCAACATCTGGTCGGCTGGCGGTGAATTGCTGATGCTAAGTCGTCAGGTGGATACCGTCTTTGATTCGTAAGCTGAGCATTACTGCGACGATTTCTCGATACCGGCCGTCGCGCGCAGTTGTTTCAAGGCGTCAACTGAAAATCCGCGATCGTAGAAATACAGCACTTTGCCAGTCTTATCGATCAATAAAACACGAGCGTTGTTTGGTGTTTGATTACCGGTGAAGGCTTGCACTTTATCACCGCCTTCATAAATGGTGATGACTCCCTTCCAAAGTTCTTTTGGAATACCCGAACGCATACCTTCGTTAATCTGTGTCGAAAAAAACTGTGGAAACATGCCCGCAATGGTTGGCAGCTCGTAAACCGGAAGCTTGGTATTGGTCATGTCCAATCCAATCAACCAACGATCAATATCGAACTGTGCATTTTGAACATATCCCAGCAATAACACCGTTTTCTCCGCCGAAAAATGTGTTGGTAACTGCACTTTCTCTTCGGTCAATGTTTCTCCAGCAACCGTAGGAAATATCTCGTTCAACGGTTTTTTATTCGGGTATTGTGTCGAGCATCCGCATAAAAATAAGGTCATCAAAAAAATAACTGGTTTATTCATGGTCTCACTCTTTGACAATTAATTTTAGCAATACTACGATGGAACTACCTTTTTGGATATCTGCTTTAGATTCCATGATGTTTGTCGCCAATCCTTGTCGAGTCGTGAATAGCGGCCAAAGGCAAACCAGATGGACATAACCACACCAGTAAAGCTGCTTAATGCGCAGCAAGAAATAATCAATTTAATGATTGCGGAGAAGCCACTTTCGTTCGTACTTAACCGAATATGTGAGCTTATCGAGAACATACTTGAAAACCCCAAAGGCTTAAGCTCGATCTTACTCAAAGATAATAATCGCCTTAAACATGTTGCTGCACCAAATTTGAATCCGGAGTATTGTAAACTGATTGATGGATTGGAGATTGGTCCCAGCGTGGGTAGCTGCGGCACAGCCATCTACAAGCAACAAAGAATAATCGTAGAAAATATACAAAGCAATCCCTTGTGGGACGGATTCAAAGAACTTGCCGAGTCATTTAAACTTCGAGCATGTTGGTCAACACCAATTTTTTCAGACTCAAAAACCGTATTGGGCAGTTTCGCCATCTATTACCGACAACCACTGATGCCACAGCAAGATCACCTTGATGTGATCGATCGGTTCGTTAATTTGTCGCGACTCGCCATTGAGGCATCAGCAAAACGACAAGAACGCACCGACCTAATTAACCATGTGAAGCAGGCCAACGAAAAATTTAACGCAATAACGTCGGTGTTACCGGATGTTGCTTTCATTTTCGACAGTCATGGTACTTTTATAAACGTTCATGGAAAAGACAGCAACCGATTATACCTGACGCGCGAAGAAGTCATTGGTAAAACCGTTTACGATGTTTATCCTGAAACAACGGCTCAAAATATTTACTCGGTTATTCAACAAACTCTTACGCATAAAGAAAACCAAAAAACCGAGTACGAACTGATGGTTTCAGGAGAGACTAAAATTTACGAAGGAAGAAGTTCAGTCATCAACAACTACCTGTCGAACGACAATACAAGACGCTTTGTTCTATGGATGGCACGCGATATCACCGATCGAAAACGCGCTGAGGCAGCGGTAAACAAACTTGCATTTTATGACCCTTTAACCGACCTGCCCAATCGGTCACTGATAATCACTCGCATTCAAACACTCATTCGTCTTACTAAAGAGCGTCGCTGCGTTTCCGCACTGTTTTTTTTAGATATCGACAACTTCAAACGCATCAATAACTCTATGGGTCATAACGAAGGGGATCAGGTACTTATATTGATAAAAGATCGATTGAATCCACTGTTAAACTCATCGCATACACTGGCTCGTCTCAGTGGCGATCAGTATCTCATCTTGATTGAGAATACAAATGCCTCAGCAAAATATGCTACTAAAGATGCGCAAATGTTTGCCAGAAAAATCATTGACGCTATCAAACACCCCATAAAAACAACTCGAGCGTCTTATCAAATGTCCGTCAGCATCGGAATTGCATTGATTGACGAAAAAGTCCGATCAGGAGAAGAAGTCTTAACACAAGCAGATTCCGCAATGCTTTCAAGCAAACAGCGAGGAGGCAATCGATTTACGTTATTCGATCCCAAGCTGCAAGCATTCATCGACGAAAAAGTAGAAGTAGAAAGAGATATCATCAAAGCCATTGCAAGAAATGAGTTTTGCACTTATTTTCAACCTCAAGTCAATTTGAACGGCAATGTCATCGGTGCCGAAGCATTGATTCGATGGCGCCACCCTCATAAAGGACTCATCTCCCCCTGGGCATTTGTGCCTGTCGCCGAACAGGTCGGCTTGATTCAACAACTGACTCAAATCGTTATGGGCGACGTGTGCAAAATGATATTAGAGTTGGCACGAGCGAACTTGATGGATGATGACTTTAGAGTTTCTGTCAATGTCAGCGCGATTGAGTTTCAAAATCCCGAGATACTGTCAACCATTACTCAAGCGAGTCGGCAATATAAAGTGCCTTGCGACCGAATAAAACTAGAGCTTACAGAAACCATGTTGGTCAGCGACTTTGACGCAACTCAAAAGCAAATCAGCCAACTAAAAAACTTAGGATTCAAATTATCCATCGATGATTTCGGAACTGGCTACTCATCGTTGAATTATCTGCACTTATTACCCATAGATGAGTTGAAAATTGACAAAACCTTTGTTGATAAAATGTTGGAGTCAAGCTCCGGTCTTGCCATTATAAACGCCATCATTTCACTTTGTTTCAGTTTGCAAATAAAGGTGATCGCCGAAGGTGTTGAAACGCGCTCTCAGTACGAGGCACTCAAAAAACAGAATATTGATGCCATTCAAGGGTATTACTTTGCACGCCCCATGCCTGCAGACGAGTTTATGAGTTGGCTGGCAACGCGAGAATCGAAAGCTGCTATTTAAACACGCGTTCAATCTTGATTAGTTGACC
>JBPEWV010000201.1:0-23882 GCA_052032335.1 Pleionea sp.
GGACAGTGTATTGTATTTCAAGAGTGGTAAGTCAAAAATAAAAATGACATTTAAACCTGCCTATTCAGGAGTTGAAAAAGTCAGGGTGACAAAATTTATTTTTGGGGTAATTCCATTAGGAAGCAACTTTTGTGAAATTTCTTTAGCAAACAAGGAGTATCTACATGAGCAATTTAGACGCAGTTAACAATTAATTGGTGTCGCGATAATTCACTCGCGTACTCGTCCATTACCGCACGATGAAGCGTTAATTACCCAGCAAATGGAGTTTATACTTTGACCTCACAAAATGATGAAAATTTAAAGCTAGTTCATGTTCCTGCTTTAGTCGCAATTTTACTAAACGCCGAAGGGAAAAAAGGCTCTCCATTAACTGAGAAAGAAGTTTTGGATATTAGAGATTCTTCACAATGTATGGCTATGCCACTTGATGTTGCTGAGAAAGTGGCAGAGGAAAGAGGTTATGCCGACATTGACCCTGAAAATGCATGGGTAGAGTGGCAAAGTGTTAGGTTGGAGCTGGTTTAAAGCAAACACATATTGCTCAAGCATCGTTTACACCAAACATTGGCTTCCTCTGCACGCAGCTATCGCTGCACCATTTAAAAAAGCGTTAAGCATTTATGAAGAATCTATTTCTTATAGTAATATTTTGGGGCTTATTAGGTTGTGTAAGCAACTATGACAAAGCAAACACAAAAATCATTAGTGGCTTTGATGTGCAAGCTGATCAAATACTATTGATGGTAAAGGTAAGAAAAACTGATTACACAGGTTATTATCCTTCAAGCGTCTGTGAGGCGGACCAATGTATTCCAGTTTCTTTTTGGTATATTCATGAAGCTGAAGTTATGGATGTAATCAAAGGTAAGTATGAGGCTCCTCAAGTTAGCTTCGCCAACTTGCAGCACGCTGACTATATCGATGAGATTAAAAACGAGTGGTACATTTTGCTACAGGCTATATCGAACAAAGAACTTAAAAAGCAACTCAAGGTTAATTACTATGTGGTCAAACATGACTCAGAGTTTCAACGAAAACACTAGGCAGCTTAAAAAAGTGCAGTATCGATAAGATGCTTCGTCTGAGGATTGGCACCTGTGTGCTGAGCGTTAATTGCTTGTGAAATTTTTAATCTCCTTATGTCTCCTGATTTTTGGCATTCCGATAGCAGTTGTAGGTCTATTAGATAGTGCGACCAGTAGTATATGCGGATACGAAGTGTTTTCTGTGGATTCATCACCTGACAGAGAGCATAAAGTGGTTGTGTTTCAACGAGATTGCGGAGCAACTTCAGGATTCAGCACTCAGATTTCCATTATCCACTCCAGTGAAGAACTGAAAAATGAGAGTGGTAACATCTATATTGTTGATGGCCATCCAAGAGATGTTTCACCTGAAGTTAGGTGGCTTTCTAATTCTGAGCTAAGGATAAAGAGAAGCCTTAACGGGTCTGAATACAAAGCTGAGTTAAAATGGGGCTTTCTTAATTTGATTAAGATCACATATGGAGCAGATAGCAGTTTATAAGTTTGCTTAAAGTATGGTCTTTTAGAAGCACCGTTTACAAAAGCGTTTGCAGATATTTAACTGTCCGTTCAGATCTCATGAGCAGACGCAATTAAGTCAAATCCAGAAGGATCGAATTGGGAGTAAGCCGACCATTTTTCACAATTCAATTTTCTATAAATGGTCGGCGAAGTCGTTAATTTATTTTGAACTTTTTTTAAACTTGATTTGCGGTCTCTCGTTCGAATGCGTTTTGTGAAATTTTTGCCATGAATCCTGCCGAGATTAGAGAAATTACCAGACCGATCACGAACACAGTAAAGAACATGCCGAAAAATTGCACAGCAGGGCTCATCCACATTTCTTTTTCGCTGTTGATTTTTTCAATAGTGGCTTCAATTTGAGCAGGGTCGCCGCCACTTTGTTTTAAGTTTTCTATGTAATAACCGTAATACTGGTCCATAAATTCGGGGTTGATCCAGGCGATGTAGGCCAGGTTGTAAAGTCCAAAAGCTGACCCCGCGAGAGCACTGATGGCCAGTCCCAACAATAACCCTTGTGAGTACTTGAGTGGCTGATTAAGTTGTTTTCGATAGTCGTTTTGCGCAACCAGAATCAACATCAGTGAAATGAACATGGTGGAATAGCCGACGATTTCGCCCATGCGAAAATCTTCCGGGCCATTTTCTAAAAACAGGGAAGACAGTAATGGGATCCCTACCAACACTAGACAAGCGATAGAACCGTACTTAATTATGGGCTTTTTCATTGTTAAATCTCCGAAGCGTTATAGTGGTTCTATTGTTGCCTTTTTGTGTTGAAAACGCCATCACCCAAATGGGTGAGAGCAAATTAGTGTATTATTTTCAAAAGCTTAGCTTCTGCGGCGGCTTGTGTTCTATTCGAAACCCCCAGCTTAGAGTAAACATTATTAAGGTGGGTTTTAATGGTATTTGGTGACAGATTGAGCAGGTTGGCCAGCTCTTTATTGGTGTAACCTTCGCACACCAGTCGGAGCACTTCGAGTTCTCGTGCACTGAATTGTTGAAGCAACTTTGGATCGGGTTTTGCTCGATTGTCATCCGACGAAGGTGGAAACCGACGATTTAAGTACCATGCCGCTAACCCGCCCAATACCAAAAATGAAACGGCAACAATACCTAAGTAAGCATCAAGCGACATGCGATAGCTGAAAAATGCGTACTCCAATGATTTGAAAATAACGAGTGCCAGAAAGAGTAGTGTTGCGTATTTAATGATGAGTTGTTTCAAAGCTCTGTCGGTTGTTGCGAAAACATTGATTGATTTTATATCAGCCAAAAAGTGAAAGAAACCAAGCTAATAGAATTAGCCTGGCTTAACTGAAGCGTTCAATTACTCTTGCGTTGTTTATCGATTAATCCATTTGTAATATCGGCAAAATTGATATGACAGCAAACTGTTATCGATTTTTCCTGTCGTCGAATAAGCTGGGTAGGCTGAAGTAATGCTGCAAACAGTCATTTAGCTCAGAGATACTGAGATTGCTGAGTTCATCAGCGTTATCGATTTGCGAATTCACCAGCGCTTTTGCAACAGCAGAGTCAGTGAGTTTTGTATCTGTTGGTCGCTGAGAAACGGATGTCTTACATTTGAACATTATTTGTTATCCAAGTGGCTGAGACCGTTTAAGTTTGTATCTATGTTATGACAGTTTAAAGACAGATGTTGTTCTATCGTGAGATAACTTCAAGAATATCTCACGATTAAGGTACTGCTAACCAAAGTGGTAGGGAAGTGTCGGGATCGCGTTGATTTCGACGGGTTGTGAAATAATGTAACCCTGAATATAGGGAATGTTTAAATCATTTAATGCCATGTAATCACACTGAGTTTCAACCCCTTCGGCAATTAATACACTGCCATCGACTTTCGCAAGGCTGTTGAATGCAGAAGCGATGGCCAAACGCTTTTTATCACTGGAAACGCCATTAATCAGTGATGAGTCTAACTTTATAATATCGGGCTCGAGTTCAATGATGTGTTTTAAATTCGCATAACCCGAACCGACGTCGTCGATCGCTACTCTAACTCCGTGAGATTGAAGTTCTTTGAGCAACGAGTTGAGAAGTATGTAGTCTTGAACCGCTGAGTGTTCGGTGATTTCTATGATCAGTCGCTCACCAGGAAAGGATTGAAGCAGTTTTTTAATACCATTCTGGCTCAAATGTTCTGGCGATATGTTGACGGAAACATAACAATCTTCTGGCAGGCGCTTCGCCGCTTCTAGCGCTTTTTTCAAAGCGTGCTCTTGCAACTGATAACCCACGCCCGATTTTTCGGCATCGAGAAACCAGTTTTCTACTGGTTTTCGAAATTGGGTTTTAAACCGTGATAGTGCTTCGAAACCGACGATGGATTCGCGCTTTGCATCGTAGATAGGTTGAAAGTTAGGTTCTACGGCATCGGCGTCGATCAGTTCCAAAACGGAATCTCTAATATCAAGATCGTGTAAAGACTCCTGATTTTGCTGCGCAATTAATTGACCCACAAATTCCGCAATGACGTGCATTAAGGGCTCATTGATGACTTCGCTGGACGTACTCGGCTCCCGATTAAAGCAGCACAAGGTGCCATAGAAACGTCCACTCGGTAGAACAATTGGGGTTCCAAAGTAGCAGCCAATGCCCAGTTTCTGGGTGACAGGCATTTGACGGGTGATCGGGTTTTTGCTGGTATCCGCGATAAATTCAGGCAGCTGGTTGAGTACAATTTTTTGGCAGTAGGTTTGATCCAACGGATCGCCGGTATTGACCATCAGTTTGGGTAAAGAATCAGCCTGTTCGACAAAACGAAACACCCGTTGGCCGTACTTAAACTCGGCGACAAAGGCAATGTCCATTTTGAACTGGCTTCGTATGAGCTTAAGCAGTAACGACACGTCAGTGCTGAGTGAAGCATTAAGATCAATGACATCAGCTTCCGTGGTGAACGAGTTTTGTTTCCTTAACAGACTCATTGTATGCATGACCCATCAAATCATCATTGTTTAAGAATAGATCACTCACTGAGCAATTGACAACTCTACGAGCTTTTATTGAGAGACGCCGAGCGCAAAAAGCAGCGGTTGTGGGAAAGTACATGAGATAAAAGATACTTGGTGATAAAAATGACGGTTGAAGCGCCTATCCGTTATTAGAATAATCTCAATACATGTGAGTTGATCTGATCGTGTTTATCTTTGGCTTACTGAGTCATACTTATCAAGGCAGCGTTTGTTTACGCTCGGACTGTTGCTCTGATGATTCTTAAATGACAGAAGAAGGAATAAAAGCCAGTGACTGTTAGCGACATGAGTCAATCAGATTTATGACTTACTCATGCCGGGAGTTGAGACAACCTAAAAATAAAGATAACGAAACTGGGTTAATCGATGTCTTCCCGTTCGATTAAATCACCCGGCTCGCAGTCTAATGCATCGCATAATGCGAGGAGGGTAGTAAACCGAATGGCTTTGGCCTTGCCTCGCTTTAAAGTCGACAGGTTAGCCATGGTAATGCCGACTTTTTCGGAAAGCTCGGTGAGCGACATCTTGCGTTGAACCAATAACAGGTCGAGGTTTATTTTAATTGCTTTTGTCATTTTAAATTGTCAGCGACTGATCGTCATTGATGGTCGCTGCCTCCTTGATGATTTGCGCTAAAACAATAATTGCGACCCCTGCAAATAAGCCGTTGAGATTGATCGCAATTGCGGGAGATAGCTGAATGTAGTCACTGTGATGACCAACATCATCAAGAATACTCAAACCGCCAAGATAGGTGATTAATGGAAAAATGATGTTCCAGACAATAAATACAATTCCCAGTTTTTGGATGTAGTGGTGATTTGAGTGGGCGAATGGCTCGCCGTCATTTAAATTCTGAAATATCTTTCGTAAGTAGAATAGTCCGATGATACTTAATACGCCCATACCGATGGTAATGGTGTTTGCGATATACCAGGCTGAATGGCTTTGAGTGTTGTTGAGCTTAAGTTCAGATTGTCCTTGAATTACCTCACTGATATCACTGAGGTTATCTTTGGTGCCAACGACCGGTTCAGAAAAGACACGAAAGTCGAACAAAAAATTAATATCGGTGTGGCGATCACTTGGGTTTTCCGGAATATTAAATCCAATGATGATGACGGCCACAGTCCAAATCAGTGTCACGCCAATCGAAAAGAACCAGAAAAAGTCGACCAGTCGTTTCACCACAGCGGTGAGTCGAAAAGTGTTTTTACCCGAAGCCGTTGGCGTGTTCGAAGATTGAGTTTTCATGTCTATTTCCTTTAAAAACCATGTTGTTTGAAGGTCACTATAGTGACTGTGTTCTTGAAAAGCAATCATAAATTATCGAATAACGATAATTAAATATCGTAAATCAATTGTTTTGTGTTGGTTCGATAGAATCGTTTGAGCTTTTCTTGTGTCAACTTGTCGACAATATTGGCTTAATTTGTTGACTGATACGACTTATTTGCTAATATTGTCGACAATATTCACTTGAGTACCCAGTGTTCATGACTCTCGTTGCTGAGCTGCCCGTTACTTCTGCTGACAAGACCTTTTTTCAATTGCGCAAAGACATTGTGGAGGGTGTGGTTGCTGCTGGCTCCAAACTGAGTGAAATCGATTTATCGTCGAAATATTCGGTAAGTCGGGCGGTCATTCGTGAGGCGATTAACCGTTTGGAGTCGTGTCATCTGGTAGAGAGAAAAGCGAATGTTGGCGCTAAAGTCGTCGCTTTAACCGCTAAAGGCCTGGATGAGTTATATCAGGTTCGAGAGTCGCTTGAAGGCATGGCAGCGCGTTTGGCGGCGACCAATATGACTGATCAAGAAATCACAGACTTAAATCAACTGCTAAACTCTCACTTTCAAACGGTAAAAACCGGCGAAACCTACTATCAGGAAGCCGGTGACGTTGATTTTCATTACCGCATTATTTTGGGCAGTAAAAACAGTCATTTGATAAATCTGTTGGTCAATGGAATTTATCATTTGATTCGGATGTATCGAGTGCAACTGGGTATGGCGGGTCCTCGAGTAACCACAGCTTTTGATGAGCACAAACATATTGTGATGGCGATTTCGAATCGCGATCCGGAACTTGCCGAAATATTAATGCGACGACACATTCAATACACCAAACATAATTTGGCAAAAAAGTTGAGTGAGTAGTTAAGGCTAAAAAGTGAATTGTTTCTTCCTCTTATTAAGGGGAGGACTAAGGTGGGGTTGTAGATGGTTAAGTCAGAACCGACCCCCTCTCAATCTCCCCCTTTGCAAGGGGGAGAGGTGCAAATGTTTCCTCCCCTTAGTAAGGGGAGGACTGAGGTGGGGTTGAAGATGTTTAAGTCAAAACCGACCCCCTCTCAATCTCCCCCTTGGTAAGGGGGAGAGGCGTAAATGTTTCCTCCTCTTACTAAGGGGAGGTTTAAGGTGGGGGTGAAGATGTCTAAGTCAGAACCGACCCCCTCTCAATCTCCCCCTTGGCAAGGGGATAGGTGCAAATGTTTCCTCCCCTTACTAAGGGAAGAGGTGAAAGAATTTAATACAACATTGATTTGAAACTCAAAAAAACTGGAAGAGCTATGAATACGAACTATCGCAAGAAACTGGAAGGGTCTAACCTCGATTATTACGATACTCGTCAGGCCGTCGAAGACATCAAGCCCGGCGCATACAAAACTTTGCCGTATACCTCGCGTGTATTGGCTGAAAACCTGGTACGACGGTGTGAGCCAGAAAAACTCACTGATGCGTTAACTCAAATTATTGAACGCAAACGCGATCTGGATTTTCCGTGGTTTCCCGCACGTGTGGTTTGTCATGACATTCTGGGACAAACCGCATTGGTTGATTTAGCAGGGCTGCGCGATGCGATTGCGCAAAAAGGCGGAGATCCGGCCAAAGTTAATCCTGTGGTGCCAACGCAATTGATAGTTGACCATTCGCTTGCGGTTGAGCACGCCGGTTTCGAAAAGGATGCGTTCGAGAAAAATCGGGCAATCGAAGATCGCCGCAATGAAGACCGTTTCCATTTTATAAACTGGACCAAAACCGCGTTTAAAAACGTTGATGTTATTCCACCGGGTAATGGCATTATGCATCAGATCAATCTGGAGAAAATGTCACCTGTGATCCAGGCGCGTGATGGTGTGGCTTTCCCTGATACGCTGGTCGGCACCGACAGTCACACGCCCATGGTGGACGCGCTTGGTGTGATTGCGGTCGGCGTTGGCGGTTTGGAAGCCGAGAGCGTGATGTTAGGTCGAGCCTCTTACATGCGCCTACCCGACATCATTGGTGTTGAATTAACTGGCAAACCACAACCGGGCATTACCAGCACCGATATCGTATTAGCGCTTACCGAGTTTTTACGCAAAGAGCGCGTTGTTTCCAGCTATCTCGAATTTTACGGTGAGGGCGCGTCTGCGTTAACTTTGGGCGATCGCGCAACCATTTCTAATATGACACCTGAATTTGGCGCAACGGCTGCCATGTTTTATATCGATGAGCAAACCATCGACTACTTAAAGCTGACGGGGCGTGACGATGAACAGGTGAAACTGGTTGAGCAGTACGCTAAGCAAACGGGACTATGGGCCGATGATTTAACCTCGGCAGAATACGAACGTGTGCTTAAATTTGATCTCTCTAGTGTGGTTCGTAACATTGCCGGACCGTCAAACCCACACGCGAGAGTCGCGACAACTGATCTGGCCGCAAAAGGAATTACCGGTGATTACGATAAGTCCGATGAGAATCTGATGCCCGATGGTGCTTGCATAATAGCGGCAATCACCAGTTGTACCAATACTTCTAATCCTCGAAATATGATCGCTGCTGGTCTCATCGCTCGTAACGCGAATAAACTCGGACTAACGCGCAAGCCCTGGGTTAAAACGTCGTTGGCGCCTGGTTCAAAAGCCGTAACCTTATATCTGGAAGAATCCAATCTGTTACCTGAGTTGGAGCAACTCGGATTTGGTGTGGTTGCCTATGCCTGTACTTCTTGTAATGGCATGAGTGGCGCGCTCGATCCAAAAATTCAAAAGCAAATCGAAGAGCGAAATCTGTTTTCGACCGCCGTGTTGTCAGGCAATCGTAACTTTGATGGCCGTATTCATCCTTTTGCTGATCAAGCTTTTCTTGCATCACCTCCGTTGGTGGTTGCTTATGCGATTGCTGGCACGGTTCGTTTTGATATTGAGAAGGATGCACTGGGCCATGATAAAGACGGCAACCCGGTGACCTTGAAAGATATCTGGCCCAATGATGAAGAAATCGATTCAATTATTAAAGCCAGCGTGAAGCCGGATCACTTCCGTAAAGTTTATGAGCCTATGTTCAACATTGATGTTGATATGGGAGAAAAGTCAGAGCCATTGTACGACTGGCGTCCGCAAAGTACTTACATTCGTCGTCCTCCTTATTGGGAAGGCGCACTTGCTGGTGAGCGTTCAATGAAAGGCATGCGACCACTGGCGGTATTGGGTGATAACATCACCACCGATCATCTTTCGCCTTCCAACGCAATCCAAGCGTCAAGCGCTGCTGGCGAGTACCTGGCAAAAATGGGTCTGCCAGAAGAAGATTTTAACTCCTACGCAACCCATCGCGGCGATCACTTAACGGCTCAACGCGCCACTTTCGCCAATCCGAAACTGTTGAACGAGATGGTGCGCGATGAAAACGGCGAGATCAAACAAGGTTCACTGGCTCGCATTGAACCAGAAGGCAAAGAAACCCGCATGTGGGAGGCCATCGAAACCTACATGCAACGAGAGCAACCGCTCTGCATAATTGCCGGTGCGGATTATGGTCAAGGCTCGTCACGCGACTGGGCGGCGAAAGGTGTTCGTTTGGCGGGTGTGCAAGTGATTGTGGCCGAAGGCTTCGAGCGCATTCATCGCACCAACTTAATTGGGATGGGTGTTTTGCCATTGGAGTTTATGAACGGTGAAACCCGCAAAACCTACAATATCGATGGTTCTGAAACGTTCGATGTTGAAGGCGAACCAACACCCGGTGCAACCTTAACGCTAATTATCAATCGTAAAAACGGTGAACGCGTTGAAGTGCCGGTAAAATGCCGATTGGATACCGCCGAGGAAGTCTCTATTTATTCCGCCGGTGGTGTACTGCAACGTTTCGCCAAAGACTTTTTAGAGTCGGAAGCCGCTTAAGTTGTTGGTGAGTCTTGCCGTAGCCACGGCACTGTTGCTCGGCTCACCAGGACCCGTTCCCGTCGCACTGGCTGCAACGGGAGCGACCTATGGTGTTAGAAACGGTATCCCGTTTTTAACCGGTGTCGTTGTTGGGCTGACTCTGGTGCTGATGGCAACTTTGGCTGGACTGTTCATGTTGCTAGCGTTGCATCCGGCAATAGAGATTGCTTTGTTAGTGTTAAGTACAGTGTATTTGCTGTATATCGCTTTTAAAATTGCAACGGCAAGTACTGATTTGGCCAATCAACAATCACAAGCGCCGTCGTTAAAAGACGGTGTCATCTTTAATCTGATCAACCCTAAGGCTTATGCCGCTATACTGGCTTTACTATCACCTTTAACGGCGTTCGATAGCGGACAGGTAGAACACCTTATTGCCGCTGGCGCTGTTATTGTGTTGGTCGGGTTATTGGTGGACAGTCTCTGGCTGGCTTTTGGTGGCCTGCTAAAGCCGGTATTTGTCAGACCGCAGCAACAGTTAGCGATGCGTTATACGTTCGCTTCCTTGCTAGTAGCGGTAACAATTTACGGCGGCGTTTCCGCAATCCGTTTTTAATTCGCCGAACAATAATTTAAGACGATCAAAAAAACATTACGCAAAAGGAACAAACCACAATGTCTCACGCCCCTCAAATAAAAATTCCCGCAACCTATATGCGTGGTGGCACCAGTAAAGGTGTCTTTTTTAAATTGTCGGATTTACCCGAGGCAGCGCAGGTGCCAGGGGAAACGCGCGATAAAATATTATTACGGGTGATTGGCAGTCCCGATCCATATGGCAAACATACCGACGGTATGGGTGGCGCAACGTCGAGCACTTCTAAGACCGTGATTTTGTCAAAAAGCGATAAAGCGGATCACGATGTGAATTATTTATTCGGTCAGGTTTCTATCGACAAACCGTTTATCGATTGGAGTGGTAACTGTGGAAACCTAACCGCGGCGGTAGGGTCTTTTGCCATTTCGAATGGTTTGGTCGATCCGTCTCGCATTCCAGAGAACGGTATTGCGGTGGTGCGTATCTGGCAGGCAAATATTGAAAAAACCATTATTGCTCATGTACCGATCACCAATGGCGAAGTACAAGAGACCGGTGACTTCGAGCTCGACGGTGTGACCTTTCCTGCGGCGGAAGTCAAAATCGAATTTATGGACCCGACGGATGCGAAATTATTCCCCACCGGGAATTTAGTGGATGAGTTAGAAGTACCGGGAATTGGCACGTTTAAAGCGACCATGATCAATGCCGGTATTCCCACCATTTTTTTAAACGCCGAAGATATTGGTTATACCGGTACCGAATTGCAAGAAGCCATTAATGGCGATCCCGAAGCTTTACAAAAGTTTGAAACAATGCGGGCACACGGTGCTGTAAAAATGGGTTTGATCAAAGACATTGAAGAAGCCGCAAATCGCCAGCACACGCCTAAGATTGCCTTTGTAAACGGGCCAGCCGATTACGTGTCGTCCAGCGGCAAAAGTATTAATGCGTCAGACATCGATTTAAACGTCCGTGCGTTGTCGATGGGCAAATTACACCACGCCATGATGGGCACCGCGGCAGTCGCCATTGCAACTGCGTCGACAATTCCTGGCACCTTGGTAAACCTTGCTGCCGGTGGCGGCGATCGCCAGTCGGTGGTGTTTGGTCATCCTTCAGGAACTTTGCAGGTGGGTGCAGAAACAGAACTAAAAGGCGATGAATGGCTGGCGAATAAAGTGATTATGAGCCGCAGTGCAAGAGTGTTGATGGAAGGAGCGGTGCGAGTGCCTGCTGAATCGTAAAAGCACTAAGTCGTAATAGAACTGAATCTTAAATGAAGGGACAGACAGAGAAGCTGTCTCTTCTAAAATTTCAAAAGGAATCGAGCGTATGAAAAAACTATTTAGAAATCGTGCTGTAAAGAAATATTTTCGAAAACTGCCGCAATTTTTAACCCATCATTGGGGTAGAGGGTTCTATTCTGTTGGACAGGTTGACCGAGCAATCAAGGAAACTGGATGCAGTTCGAGACACAAAGAGTTTGCGTACGCAATGTATTGTCATGAGCCGATATTCTCAAGTGTGAGCAGCGGAAACTATCAATCGATGCGTGAAATTGTTCGGTCCATTATAGGTATTGTTCACTTACTGCCGGATGGAAACGAGTTCAGCAGTGACAATTCGTATTTGGCCGGTGGAACTGGTGGTGGTATTGATATCGGTGGCGGTGGTAGCCTTGGAGATGCTGGTGGCTCAGATTAAGCTCAGTTATTTGACTGGAGTAAAGCCTACATGGGAGGCTTTTCATTCGGGTTAAATGTTTGCTCTCGACAGATAATTGGTAAATATAGTCGATTAGAGACGCTGCGCTTCACCAGTTACCGGCCAATAAGATTAATATTGTAAGGTGCAGTTCATGAGCGGGGAATTAGGAATTGAAAGTCAACTTTTATGAATAAAGTTTTAGTGATTACCGGTGGCAGTCGTGGAATTGGGGCGGAAACTGCACTGTTAGCCGCAAATCGCGGCTACAATGTTTGCATCAATTATCGAGAGAATCAGACTGCTGCTGAGACAGTCGTGCGTAAGATCAATCAACAAGGTGGCAAGGCAATTGCTGTCGCGGCAGATGTCTCTTCGGAATCTGAGGTCAAGAAACTTTTTAGAATCGTCGATGAGCGTTTTGGTCCGGTGTCCGCTCTGGTTAATAACGCCGGTATTCTTGAGCAACAAATGAGAGTTGAAGATATCGACCAGGCACGACTTCATCGAGTTTTTTCGACAAACGTGTTTGGCTTTTTTATGTGTGCGCGAGAAGCTGTAAAACGCATGTCGACAAAACATGGCGGGCACGGTGGCGCAATCGTTAATGTTTCCTCCGCTGCTTCAAGATTAGGATCGCCAGGAGAGTATGTTGATTATGCAGCATCAAAAGGCGCAATTGATACCTTCACTATCGGTTTATCGCAAGAGGTCGCAGAAGAGGGGATTCGCGTTAATGCGGTACGCCCCGGATTCATTTATACAGATATGCACGCCAATGGTGGTGAGCCAGGACGAGTCGATCGGATTAAAGATACTCTGCCCATGAAGCGAGGCGGACAGCCTTCTGAAGTGGCGAATGCAATTATTTGGCTATTATCGGAAGAAGCGTCGTACACGACTGGCACTTTTGTGGAGTTAGCGGGTGGGAAATAATGACTCACAAGCGTTCGTGAAAACAAGCGATCCGAAAACGTTTAATCCATAGTAGATATTCGCTTCTTTTTGAAATGATTGGCAGGTTGTCGGTATCATTGAACAGCAGGTATCTAACTCCAGAGTTTGATGCGGTATTCGATGCGACGCAAGTACAAGTCTAATTTACTCCATTCTTGATGGAGCGTATTATCAAAAAGGAACGATGGAATTGAATAAAGATATTATTATCACGCAAGAAGATTTTGATAAGTATTGCAAGTTTGCTTACGCAAGGGTAACTCAGAGCAAAAGCCGAGGCGTTAAGCCTTTGTTGTTCAATGTATGTTTATGGCTTCTCATGTCCGTCGTGTTTATCGTCTTTATGCAAACGACAGAATTTACTTTGAGCTCATTTCATTGGCCGACCGCTGTTTTGGTATCATTTTCCTTTTTAATGTTTATCTTTATATACTTCGTTAAAATAAGAAATATACAGAAACACAGTTTTCCTGAACAAGATGGCTTAATACTTGGAAAACGGACGCTCGAGATCGATGATTCTGGAATCAAGGACTTAAGTCAACATGGTTCCAGTTTATATTACTGGAAGTCTTTAAAAGAGGTCGCAGAGGATGAGGGCTCTGTCTATCTGTTTCTTGACACTATGCTGGCACAGATAATACCAGCATCAGCTTTTGGTGATAAAGAGGAACGGAGTACCTTCATAGAAAAAGTAAGAGCTCTGCATTGCAATGCCTTAAAAGGCGATGTGTAGAAAGCGTACGGTCAGGGGAAGTGAGATGTAGCGAAAAATAATGGAGAGAATGATTGATATTCGCTGAAATAAGGTATCAGAAGCACTACGATGAGATGCATAAAGAGTTGGTAGATTTTATCGAAGCGCGATTTGCTAATGTCGAGTCGGGTCATCAAGGAGATTCATGGATTTGGGTTCTCGAAGAGGGTGATAAGGTTGAAATAGATACCTTCTCTGCAATGACGCATCAGGTTAAGTCACGCTTCAAAGATTCCAAGCTAGTACACGAGGTTATTCGTGAGTTAAATGACAACTACTCGTTGGTCATTTATCCTAAACCGGAACTTGAAGCGCATGACGATCAATGAAAACTCAGGGGGGGTAATGACACAGAAGTATTTTATCATCTTTTTTATTTTATTGGTTTGTTTGTATGCTCATGCTGATGACGTCGAAGAAATAAAGGGCGCTATTGTCGAGTACGGGACCTATAAGCTGGAGCATGTCTCGGATGTCGAAATTGTTCTTAATGCCCCGACTGAGTTTGTCGCAACCTATGAAGACGGAGACCTCTTGGAAGTTACCAGTCTAGTGCCAATGCAAAGGGATATGACCTTTGGATTTTGTTACGTCTTGTACGGATTAAAAGATAAACGCGAGATCGACATTGATTGGCATGTGCAGCACCCTGAGTTAAATGTTCCTACCAAAGGACGACAAGTGGAATACGGTTACCAGAAAACACTCGAAGTGGAAGATGGAATGGCTTATTACTGCCCGATGTACACTCTGGAAGAGTCATGGGAGTTGGTCGAAGGAATGTGGCGTTTTTCTGTTTCTGTCGATAGTTCTGAGCTTATCTCGAAATCGTTTATTGTCGTAAAGCCTGAGTTAAGGTTACTGTATAAGGACTTTTAAACAATATACAGAGCGTTGCCGAAGGCGCTAAGGCAGTAGCCTGCATAACCCTCCCTACAGATAAAATAAAACGAAGCAAATTCAACTTTTTCTTTTAAGCCTAGAGGGCTATTATCAAAATTACCCCTTGCCTAACTGAATTTGTCAGAGAGATATCTTATGGAACTTAAAAATATCAAAGGCCGGTGTTTGTGCGGCTCGGTAGCTTTGTCCATTTCTTCAATAGAAAACGTTGTCGATGCCTGTCATTGCTCGATGTGTCGAAAGTGGTCGGGAGGGCCATTTCTTGCGTTGCATTGTAAAGCAGAAATCGAATTTCAGGGTGAGTCGAGTATTGAGAGGTACCAGTCGTCCGACTGGGCGGAAAGAGGCTTTTGTCAAAAATGCGGAACGCACTTGTTTTATCATTTGAAAGGGACGCAAGAGTATATTGTTCCAGTCGGGTTATTGGAACTAAAGCATTCTCTCGAGTTTAAAACTGAAATCTTCATCGATGAAAAACCGGATTATTACGCCTTTTCCAATGAGACCAAGAAAATGACCGGCGAAGAGGTGTTTGCGCAATACACGCCAGCGTCCGATTAGTCACTATGTAATGTTGCAAAATAAATAAAAACGAGAAATGGCGGTTAAGTCAATTCTCGTTTTTAAACAGTGCTCAAGTGTGAGCAGTGTTGTGCAGACGAAACGATGCTTAACAACTAAAACATAATCTTTGCCACTTGCTCAAAGTCAGAAACAAAGTGAACCTTCATGCCTTCTTTGATGTGTTTGGGCAGCTCTTTATAATCGCCTTCGCACGCATCCGGTAAAATAATGGTTTTAATTTTGGACCGTCTTGCTGCGATTATTTTTTCTCGAATGCCTCCGACCGCTAACACCTTTCCGGTTAAGGTCAGTTCGCCAGTCATGGCGATACCTTTTTTCGGTGACTTATTTTTTGCCAGTGACAATAACGCCGTTGCCATGGTGACACCGGCTGAAGGTCCATCTTTCGGTGTTGCCCCTTCAGGCACATGAATGTGGATCATTTCTTTGTCAAAAGCGTCCTTTTTAACACCGTATTTTTCCAGGTTGGCGGCAACGTAGGCGTAAGAGATCTCTGCCGACTCTTTCATCACATCACCCAACTTACCGGTAAGACGGAAGCCACGGTTTTTACTGTGCACCACAGCGGCTTCAATATTGAGTGTTGAGCCGCCAAGTGAGGTCCAGGCCAGTCCGGTGACTACGCCGAGCGCATTAGTGGGCTTTTCTTTCTGAAACCAGGGTGTACCCAGAAACTCTTCGACATTTTTTTGTGTGACACTGACTTTATTAACCTTTTTATTAACAATGTTAACCACACATTTTCGAGCGATTCTACCAAGTTGTTTATCAAGGTTTCGAACGCCGGCTTCTCGCGCGTAGTCTTCGATAATTTTTCGAAAGCCAGTGTCGCTGATTTTCACCTGGCTGGGTTTTAAGCCACATTTTTCAAGTTTGCGCGGCCATAAATATTTTTTCGCAATCTCAATTTTTTCTTGCGCTATGTATCCCGACAGTCGAATGGTTTCCATTCGGTCGAGAAGAGGGCGTGGAATGGTGTCTAGCTGGTTCGCAGTACAGATAAATAAGACTTTGGATAAGTCAAAGCGTACATCCAGATAGTGATCAAGAAAATGCTCGTTTTGTTCAGGATCCAACACTTCAAGTAACGCGCTCGCAGGATCACCTTGATAAGAGCTGCCGACCTTGTCGACTTCATCAAGCATGATAACTGGGTTTGACGACTGGCACTCTTTGATTGCCTGAATGAGTTTGCCTGGCATGGCGCCAATATAGGTACGTCGATGACCTTTAATTTCAGCTTCGTCTCGCATGCCGCCCAACGAAAAGCGATAAAATTTTCGTCCCAGCGCCCCTGCAATCGAACGACCGATGGAGGTTTTCCCCACGCCTGGCGGACCCACGAGCAATAAGATAGAACCGGCGACGTGGCCAGTCAAAGCGCCGACGGCAAGAAATTCGACGATGCGATCTTT
Organism: Pleionea sp.; assembly: GCA_052032335.1. Classification (GTDB taxonomy): domain Bacteria; phylum Pseudomonadota; class Gammaproteobacteria; order Enterobacterales; family Kangiellaceae; genus Pleionea. The sequence goes on from JBPEWV010000201.1 coordinate 16,627, forward strand.
AACATCATCCAATCCGGCGTGTTCTTTATTCAGTTCGCGGCGCGCACGGCGTAAATCGATTTTATCTTTGGTGGTGATGCCCCAAGGTAGGTTAGTGGCGACATCAAGGTAATTTCTGGTGACCGAGTACTCCGGAGACCCCTGTTCAAGAATCGACAACTTATCGAGTTCTTCCTTCATTTTTTTCTTGGCATCATCGGGCATGTCGAGCTTTGATATTTGCTTATTAAAGCGATCAATATCGGCCGTTTTATCGTCTTTGGCGATGCCCAGTTCTTTCTGGATCGCTTTAAGTTGCTCTCGCAGGAAGAATTTGCGTTGATGTTCGGTCAATTTGTCTTCAACCTGACGCTGAATGTTGCTTTGCAGTTGTGCAACTTCCAGCTCTTTTTTAATCATAACCAGAACTTTTTCCATTCGCTTACGCAGGTGGACCTGCTCCAGAACTTCTTGCAGATCTTCCCGTGTTGCGGTGGTTAGACTTGCGGCAAAGTCGGTCAGTGGCGAAGGTTCGTTAGGGTTAAAACGGTTGAGGAAAAACTTCAGTTCTTCGCTGTAAAGCGGGTTAAGTGGCACCAACTCTTTCAATGTATTGATAATCGCCACGGCGTAAGCTTTCAACTCGTCCATATCGGAATAGTTGGGCTCTTGGGGATATTCGACTTCTACGATGAATGGCGGCTCTTTGGTTTTCCAGCGTTTGATGCGAAAGCGTTGAATACCTTCGGCAATAAATTGAATTTTGCCTGATGAAAGAACCGGATGATGGATGCGAACCAGTGTTCCGATAGCATTAAACTCATCGGGCGATGAGTCTTCTGGCTGCGGGCTTCGTACCAATACCAAACCGGCAATTTTCTTTTCGGTATCAGCAATGTATTCAATGGTTTCTCGCCAAACCTCTTCGTTCATTAATATGGGAATGGTTTGAGGAGGAAAGAAAGGGCGCTCGGATAACGGGAGCAAACAAATTTCAGTGGGTAAAACTTCATCTTCCACGGGTCTTAGCTCTTTCCCGCTGTCACTCGTATCGATAGTGAATTCAATATCGGGTTCGCCAAAATCTCGATCTGAAGCCATATAAGATTATTCCTTAATCAGGTTTGTTGTGAGTTTTAACTTCAATTGACGCTTAGTATAGCAGTCATCCCCTAAAATAAGGAGGTTTGGGACTGCGAATGAGCCGGAAAATAAAGGACAAAGCGCGCAGAGATAGCCGGGCTTAATTATTTGTTGTCTTTTTGATTAAAGTTTTTCTTTAGCGTTTTGCTGGGGTAGGTTTTCAGGTATCGCTGTTTGATTGCCTGACGCCTTTTCGCGGGTAGCGCGTTAAATTTTCGATAGGTTTGTCGTAGCTCGATTCTTCGTTGTGAGGGCAGTTCCTGATATCGACGAAAAGTCATTCTGAGTTCACGTTTTTCGTGGCCGCGCAGTTGTTGCCACTTCTCAAATCGTTTTAACACAAGTTGCTTTTGTTCAGGGCTCATTTTGTTCCAGGAGTCGAGCCCTTTGAGCACTTTTTTTCGCTCATTGGTTGATAATTGATTCCATTTGTCTTGAAAGGGCTTGAGCTGCTGTTGCTGTTGCATGGATAAATTTTCAAAAGCCAGTGGTTGCTCTTCTGCTTTTACGGCGGTTGATGTCGCGAACAGTAGGGCTATCGTTAGTAATTTAAACAACAATAATTTCATACTAAGCATCATCTTCAGGTTTTAAATTGTTGGCTCGCTTTTGAGATCTACTGCCATCGACCGACCGAAGACAGAGCGCTGCCATGACTGGATCCTGAGCGGTTGTGGGATTTGTGTCGATTAACGGCTCGGTTTTATTTAAGGATTCCGTAGAGTTAGGTGGCTGCGTTTTACATTGAACTTGTGCTTTCGGAGTGATCGTTTCAAATGTTTGTGGATCGATCAAGGTGCCGTCACCTTCGCTGAACTCTGCGAGGTATTCGAACAACTCAAGGCTTACAGCATCATCGCTGGACGATTTTGCTTTCGATTCGTCTTTGGCCTGAAGTCCTAGCGATACTGATGCTATAAAACACCAGCTAACTATCGAGTTCATCCGCTGCATCTTTTTCTAGCCATTCATAAAACTCCAGTTGTTCGATCAATCCCAGCTCTTCTTCTGTCGCCAGCAACTCAATATCCTGGTAAAGCGTTGCTTTGTCGTCGACCGGCGGGGCAGAAACGATAAAAACGTTTGCCATCACAAAGTACGCAACGGCGGCAGTCGTTGCAATAGAAGGCACAACCAGAGTCCACCAACGTTTTTGTCGGTTATGGTCAATGGATTGACTTAGCGCACGTTGTCGCGCTTCTTTCAGTCGGAGCTGGGTTGTGTAGTCTAACTGATCACTGTGCTTATCCAGTGAGGCGCTCAGTTTATCCCGATACGATAGATCGTCTTTGGATGTCATTAGCAAAACTCCTCAAGTTGATCTCTTAACGCATGAACCGCTCTGGAATAATGTGTTTTAACCGAGCCTTCACTGCAGCCCATGGCATAGGCTGTTTCTTCGATGCTCATGCCTTCCCAAGCGCGCAGTAAAAAGGCCTGCTGTTGCCGCGGTGAAAGGGCCTTGAGCTCAACTAATAATTGCCGGATGGCTTCGGATTGTTGGGCAGAATTGGCAGGACTGCTGTCGGGAGCTGCCGAATTCTCGATTAAATCAACACTGCTCCAATTTTTTGGACTGAGTTTGTTCCACCAGACAAACCAGCGGTTTCTCAGTGACTGCTTACGATACCAATCGTTAATTTTGCTGTTCAGGATTCGGTAAAATAGAGGTGTCCATTCGTTGTCGGGTTTGTGATGGTATTTTTCGACCAGCTTCATCATGGCTTCTTGTACCAGTTCCAGGGCATCATCCGGGTTGTTGGTCGCCAGTCGGGCAATCTGAAATGCGCGTCTTTCTATCGAGGCTAAAAAATCATTCAGTCGCTGGCGATTTTCCAGAGGTTTTCTCCGACACTGTTTCTTAGCGTCTATATAATCGGGTTCCGTTGTGAGTGTCAATGCTAGCTCAGTCATTGATTTTCCTGAATTGGAATAAAATTATACTTAATTAAGTAAACGCAGAGCCTGACATTCTGTTGACAGCGACTAAATGTCCATCGCTTGGCATTAAAATATGTTAATATTCATGATATTAGGCAATCTCTTAATGAATTGCACAGGTTTTTCACTAGGCGGAGTCACTCATTTTGGCCATTAATTTCGTGCCATTTGATAGCACCAAACCCATGAGCAACACCAAAGCTCCGAAAAAAGAGTCTGGGGTTAAGCAAACTCCAGAAGTGAAATCTGTGGACAATCAACGCCATGTGCAAAGCGATTACGAAAAACCGGAGCATGGCAAAGACAAAAAAGATAACAACGACAATAAAGGCAACAAAGAACAAGTCGCAAAACAGAAACAGCAACAATCGAGCGACACCTCGGCTAAGGAAAAACCTAACGAATTGCAAGGCTCGACCCTCGATCAGGTTGCCTCAAAACCCAACCGAAGAAAGCGAAAGTCCAGTAAACAAGCGCAACAACAGGATGATTTTGGCTTGTACACCTATCATCCCCAGGACGATCACCACATAGTAGAAGAAGACCTTGAAGAACCCGAACATAAAGTGGATGTGAAGGTATAATCGAGCGATGAGCACTTACGACTTTGAACGCCTGATGGCACAAACCCGTCAACTGGCCTCTCAATATCGGGAGGCGACAGGGCAATCGTTACCGGTGACGGTAGAGCTGGCCAGATTCGATGCTACCAATTTGCTTGGATTGACTGAAATCGCTGATGCCGAGTCTGAGGCTTCAAGAACCGAAGATGGCGTCGAAAAACGCATTCAGATTAAAGGTCGTGTGATTTTTCCGGGGACGCGATCGCAACCCAGAGTGGGGCAGCTAAATTTAAAATCCGACTGGGATTATACGGTGCTCGTCATTTATAATCCGGAGTATCATCCACAAGCCATTTATCAGGCCACGCGAGAAGCCATAGAAAACGCTATGAAAGAAGTCTCAAACAATAAACGCGGTTCCATGACGGTGGCCAAATTTAAAGCGATAGGTGAACCCATCTGGGAACAGCAGCCGGCCGAGACTGAAGCAAAACAATGAGTTCACACGCCAGCTTTTTGCTGTCTGAGCAAGGTCCCTTTGCTCAGGCCTACCCCAATTACCGCGAACGAAACTCACAGCGCGCCATGGCGGAAGCGGTTGAACGCGCTCTGGAGAAACGTGAACGATTGTTAATTGAAGCGGGCACCGGGACCGGTAAAACTTTTGCTTATTTGGTGCCGGCCATTGAGCTTGACGGTCGAACGGTTATTTCGACCGGTACGCGTAATTTGCAAGATCAACTGTTTTACAAGGATCTGCCGACCGTGTTTAAGGTGCTCGATAAGCGGCGAAAAGTAGCGCTTCTCAAGGGTCGTCAGAATTATCTGTGTTTGCACCGGATGGAAAGCAGTTTAGAAACCGCACGATTTACCACCCCGGAAACGGGTGAAGAGCTGGTTAAAATTCGAGAGTGGAGCCATAAAACGCGAGACGGCGACTTAAGTCAAGCCAATTTTATAGCCGAAGATTCCAGCGCCATCCCCTTTGTTACCAGTACCGCAGACAATTGCCTGGGGGCTGACTGTCCCGCTTACTCTGATTGTTTCGTTGCCAAAGCACGGCGGCATGCCATGGACAGCGACATAGTGGTGATTAATCATCATTTGCTTATGGCTGACTTGGCACTGAAAGAAGACGGTTTTGGCGAGCTGGTGCCTCGTGCCGATGCTTATGTGATCGACGAAGCCCATCAACTGCCCGATATTGCGTCGGTGTTTTTTGGCCAAAACTTGTCGTCGCGACAAATTCTGGAGCTGGCGCAAGATTGCGTTCTGGCGTATCACTCAGAAGCCAAAGACTGTCGGGCATTAAAAGACTATGCCGAGGCGTTGCAAAAATACTTATCTGAACTTCGTTTACTACTAGGCGACGAGGTACAACGACAATTTTGGCGCGAATACCTTGCCAAACCCGACATTCAGGCGTTGTTTCAATCTTTTGTCGAGGCAATCGATGGGCTGGCAGAAACGCTGAAAGATCAGGCGATACGCAGTCGGGATATGGAAAATCTGTATCACCGAGCCGAACTGATGTCATCGAGAGCCGATAAGTTTTTGCAACTGGATGAAGAAAAAGAAGTGCAATGGATAGAAATTTATCGAAAAAGTTTCAATTTAAATACCACACCGCTGGATATCTCTGAAAACTTTCAAAAGGCCATTGCGCCATACAACAAATCGAGCTGGGTGTTAACGTCGGCCACTCTGGCGGTGAACGAAAACTTTGGCCACTTTCAATACAAGCTCGGTATGGGCAATGCGAAAACCGAAGTGTTTCCGTCGCCATTCGATTACAAAGAACAGGCGTTGCTTTACCTGCCTCGCAATCTGGGCAATCCATCCGCGCCCCAGTTCACTGAAAATTTTGTCGCTGCGGCCTTGCCGTTATTACAAGCGTCCAAAGGTCGAGCTTTTTTGTTGTTTACCAGTCATCGTGCGTTGCAAGAAGCGGCCGATATTCTGGAGCGACATCGGGAGTTTAATTTATTCGTTCAGGGGCAGGCGAGTAAAACTTACTTATTAGAAAAGTTCCGTACCACGGAGAACAGCGTGTTGTTGGGCACCTTCAGTTTTTGGGAAGGGGTTGATGTGGCAGGAGACGCACTGTCGTTTGTGGCGATCGATAAGTTACCTTTTGCATCACCGGGTGATCCGGTCAATCAAGCGCGTATACACGCACTGAAACAACAGGGAAGAGACGCCTTCTTTTCGTTTCAATTGCCCGATGCCATTATTAATTTGAAGCAAGGGGCTGGCCGGCTGATACGAGATATTAACGATCGGGGGGTTTTAATGATCGGTGATCCGAGAATGGTGGGGCGTGCCTACGGACAACGATTCGTAGCTGATTTGCCACCCATGATGCCGACCCGTAACGCTGACCTGGTAGAGGAGTTTTTAATCAACTTATGATTCGTTTAGCGCTAGACACATCAACAGAAGCCTTTTCGGTAGCCGTTGAAAATGAAGGCAGTAAAGAACTGTCGAAAGAGTTCGCCATTGCCCCAAGAAAACACGGTGAATTATTAATTCCTACCGTCGATAAGTTGCTATCGTCGTTGAACTTGTCGGTAAATCAACTAGAACAGGTTGTGTATGGCCGCGGCCCTGGTGCTTTTACCGGCATCCGGATTGCGATATCAGCGGCTCAGGGTCTGGCGATGGGGATCGGTTGCCCTTTGGTCGGTATTTCCAGTTTGCAAAATTTGGCGCTGCAAGCGTTTGAGCGTTCACCACACAAGATTTGTATTGTTGCTATGGATGCTCGAATGGGAGAGGTTTACTGCGCGGTTTTCCAGCGGTGCGATGATCTCTTAGATGGAAATTACCCCAAACTGTTGGGAATCGAACAGGTTGCCGCTCCAGAAGACTTGGTTGTGGCCGAATTTGATGCACAACAGCCGGTGGTAACCATTGGCAGCGGGTGGGACGTCTACGCGTCGGAGTTACGCAGTCGCTTCAGTGTTTCTGAATCAGAGTTCATTGAAGGACGTTTTCCCGACGCTGAAACAAATATCAAACTGGCCCAGGTCCCTGAAATACAAATGACCGCCCATTCAGCGCAACAAGCGGTTCCGGTGTATCTCAGAAATAATGTGGCAGAAAAATCATCCAAGCCATCGCTCATGAACCGGAAGTAATGAGCCGGCAGCAATTAATCGAATGTTATAAAACAGTCCTTAGGGATTTCAGTGCGATAAACCCACCAGGCTCAGGTGAAAAAGTGTACAGTTTGTTCTATACTCAGAAATTACCTACGTTGAACTCAAGTTTGGGTGAATTACATGGCTCTTGAAGTTAACGGTTTTAATCCGTTAATCAACAATCAGCTCAATACTGACAACCGTTTAAACAACCAGCAACAACGGCAGTTACAGCAAGAGCGCAATAACCAGCAGGCGAGTCAGGTAGAAGAGACTCAGCCCACTCAGGATGATCGGGAGTTTCAGTCACGCCGTGCCGAAGCTGTTCAGCAATTGGAACAGCAGCAAAATCGTATTCGACGAGATGACGATTCCGACTTGAGCTTTCAGGCGCGTCAGGCACTCAACCGGTTTAATGAGGTGAGTCAGCAGGAGCAAAACTTAAACGCCTCCGAAGTGCTGGGAATTGATATTTTTGCTTGATCTG
>JBPEWV010000202.1:0-22780 GCA_052032335.1 Pleionea sp.
TCCCGAAGTTCCTGAAGTGAATCCAGAGCGATCATATTCTCAGTTTTAAAATGAGCCACCCACTCCCGTCGTAACACAGTCACATGAGCACCACAGCCTAGAATTTCGCCGATATCTTCAATCAGATTTCGGATGTAAGTACCTTTACTGCACTCTACGTACAAAGAGAACGTATTGCCTTCAAAACGCTCCAGTTCAATTCGATAAATATGAATCGGCCGGGCTTTTCGTTCGACGGTTATGCCTTGTCGGGCTAACTTATACAGTGGTTGCCCATTGTGTTTTAACGCCGAATACATTGAAGGGATTTGCATCGTTTCACCCTGAAACGATTTAACTACATCGTTTAGTTTTGACTCTGTAACATCTACTGGACGCGTTTCGCGGATTTCGCCTTCAGCGTCCGCCGTCGTTGTCGTTTCACCCAATTTACCGGTGACTCGATAGGCTTTGTCTGAATTTAACAGATACTGAGAAAATTTAGTGGCTTCGCCAAAGCAGATGGGCAACATGCCACTCGCCAGAGGATCGAGGCTGCCCGTGTGTCCTGCTTTCTGCGCATTATACATGCGACGCACTTGTTGCAATATATGATTTGAAGATGCACCTGTCGGTTTATCCAGTAACAAAATACCGTCGACAGGGCGACCTTTACGTCTGCGAGCCATAGTTAAAGTTCTATTGGATTAAATGTTACTCAGAAGGTGAATCTGAGTCTTTGGACCGAGCTTTTTCAATCAACGATGACATTGCCTGTCCGCGTAAAACAGAGGTGTCATGAACAAAGTGCAACTGCGGCATCACTCGCATTCGCACTCGTCCCGCCAAAGTCGTCCGGATAAAACCTTCGGCCTTATCCAACACCTTCAGCGCCTGAGCAACTTCTTCCGGTTCGTCTTTCCCTAAAAAGGAGACAAAGACTTTTGCATGTTGAAGATCCCGAGTTACTTCCACCGCCAAAACGGTGGGCATTCCAACGCGCGGATCTTTTATTTCTCTTTGTAATATCAACGCAAGTTCGCGTTGCAATTGCTCTGCAACGCGTTCGGTACGACTGAATTCACGACTCATGCCGATTACACCTCTTCTAACTTACGATTATATGGTGCGTGCAACTTCAACAATTTCAAAGCACTCGATTTGATCGCCTTCTTTAACATCGTTGTAGTTTTTCACGCCGATACCACATTCCATTCCGTTACGAACTTCTTGAACATCGTCTTTAAATCGACGTAGCGATTCCAGTTCACCTTCATAAATAACCACGTTATCACGAAGAACACGGATTGGATTATTACGTTTAACGAATCCGTCAATAACCATACAACCTGCAATAGCACCAAACTTCGGTGAACGGAACACGTCACGAACTTCGGCAAGACCGACAATTTGCTGTTTACGCTCTGGAGATAACATGCCAGACATCGCCGCTTTGACTTCGTCAATGACATCGTAAATAACACTGTAATAACGTAAATCGACGCCTTCCGACTCAGCCGTTTTCTTGGCAGCAGAATCGGCACGTACGTTAAAGCCAACGATAAAGGCATTTGACGCTGCAGCCAGCGACACATCGGTTTCGGCAATTCCACCAACGCCGGTAGCAATGACATTAACCGATACTTCATCAGTTGACAGATCGGTCAGCGAGTTAACGATCGCTTCAACAGAACCTTGTACATCAGCCTTAACGATCACGCTGAGCGTCATTTTTTCTGCTTCGGTCATATTGGCAAACATGTTTTCAAGCTTGGCTTTTTGTTGACGCGCCAATTTGGTTTCTCGATGTTTGCTTTGACGCGATTCAGCAACGTCTCTTGCTTTACGCTCGTTCTCAACGCACAACATTTCATCACCCGCAGAAGGCACACCGGACAAACCAAGCACTTCGACGGGCATGGATGGACCAGCTGAATCGACCATGTTACCGGTATCGTCCACCAGAGCTCGAATTCGGCCGTAGTGTTGACCCGCCAGCATGATATCGCCTTTGTTCAAAGTACCCGATTGAACCAGCACCGATGCAACCGCGCCTCGACCTTTGTCCAGTCGCGCTTCAATAACGATACCTTTGGCATAACCTTCGGCCGACGCTTTTAACTCTAGAAGCTCGGCTTGAAGTGAAATGGCGTCTAACAGTTCATCGATGCCTTCACCCGATTTGGCAGAAACATGAATGAATTGCGTGTCACCGCCCCAATCTTCAGGCAGAACGTCGTGTTGTGACAATTCTGTTTTCACTCGATCCGGATCGGCTTCAGGCTTATCCATTTTGTTAACCGCGACAATAATTGGAACGCCAGCGGCTTTCGAATGTTGAATTGCTTCAATGGTTTGCGGCATTACGCCGTCGTCAGCTGCAACAACAATGATAACGATATCAGTCGCATTTGCGCCGCGGGCTCGCATCGATGTAAACGCCGCGTGTCCAGGAGTATCCAGGAAGGTAACACCGCCACCACCGCGTTTAGTATCGACATGATAGGCACCAATGTGCTGTGTAATACCACCCGCTTCGCCAGCAGCAACTTTAGTGGTACGAATGTAATCCAGTAACGATGTCTTACCGTGATCAACGTGGCCCATAATGGTTACCACCGGCGCACGCGGAGACTCGTCACCGGTTTCCTGACTCTCTTGAGCCTTAGAAACCAACTCGTCTTCGGCAGTTACTTCTTGTTTAGCAACAGCGGTGTGCCCCATTTCTTCGACCAACAGAATCGCCGTATCTTGATCAATACTTTGATTGATGGTCGCCATGGTGCCCATCTTCATAAGGGATTTGATAAGCTCAGCTGCTTTAATTGACATTTCCTGAGCCAGCTCACCAATTGTAATTTCTTCGGGGACTTGAACTTCGATAACTTTTTTATCCACTGGTTTAGAAAAACCGTGCTGCAATGCTTTTGGCGCTTTCATCGCCTTATTTGATTTAGGTGCAGCCTCGATTTTCTCATGCTTTCGACGGCTCGACGAGTAACGACTGATAATATCGTCGTTATCATTTTCGCTAGAGCCACGTTTTTTCTTTTTACGTTTTTTCTTGGTTTCAGGACGACTGCTATCGTCTTCGCCAAATTTTGCCGCCGGCTTTTTAAACCCGGGGCGTGCTGATTTTTCAGCTTCTCGGTTGCGTTCTGCTTCAGCTTCTGCCTTGGCCTTCGCTTCGGCTTCCGCTTTTGCCCGGGCTTGCTCCGAAATTCGCGCCTCAACTTCTTTACGTGCCATAGCTTCGGCTTCGGCTTTCATTTTCGCCGCCATCGCCGCTTTGGCTTCCGCTTCGGCGTCAACCTTGCTGTCCGCTTCGTCATTCACGTCGGCTTCGGAAGTTGCTTTTGGAGCATCTTCTGCGACCGCGTCGTCAACCTTTTCCTCGGGCTTGGCTGCTTCAACTTTATCTTCAGCAACCACCTCTGGCTTGGTTTCAGGCTTGGACGTGGTTTCAGTTGCAGTTGGTTTTTCTTCAACCTCTGCTGCAACCGGAGTGGCTTCCGACTCAGGAGCTTCGACACCACCTTTCTTCACGTAGGTGCGCTTTTTACGAACCGCAACGGTGACCGTTTTCGACTTGCCGGTTGAACCGGTCACTTTTAATGAACTTTTTTTGGTGCGCTTCAGTGTGATACGCTTTGGCTCACTGCTTTGGTCTTCGCCGTGGCTTTGTTTCAAATAAGCCAGCAACGTTTGCTTTTGCTCATCTGAAACCACGTCGTCGGGCTTGGATAATTTAAGCCCGGCACTTTTCATTTGATCCAGTAGTTTATCTACGGGAGTGCCAACGGTTTCAGCGAGTTTCGCGACTGTTACTTCTGACATTCGTTACGGCCTCCAGATTACGATTCATCATTTTCAAACCAGGGTGCCCGTGCAGCGAGAATCAATTCCCCGGCGCGCTCTTCGGTCATCCCATCGATATCCATTAACTCGTCAACAGCTTGTTCGGCTAAATCTTCCATGGTTTGGATGCCTCGCCCAGCTAATTTGTAAGCTAACTGCTTGTCCATGCCTTCCATAGTAAGAAGGTCTTCTGCGGGTTCTGCTTCGTCGAGCTTTTCTTCACTGGCAATGGCTTTGGTTAACAGCACATCTTTTGCCCGCGAACGTAGCTCTTCGACAATTTCCTCATCAAACCCTTCAATTTCCAGCATTTCGGCCAGAGGAACGTAAGCCACTTCTTCTAACGTAGTGAATCCTTCTTGAACCAAAACTTCTGATAACTCTTCGTCAACGCCTAGGTCGTCCATAAACATTTTTATGATGGACTCACTCTCAACCGAATTCTTCTCGTCGAAATCTGCTTCGGTCATCACGTTCAATGTCCAACCGGTAAGCTCACTGGCAAGACGAACGTTTTGTCCAGAGCGACCAATCGCTTGCGCCAGTTGATCTTCGCCAACGGCAATGTCCATGCTGTGGCTGTCTTCGTCAACAACGATAGATGCGACTTCTGCAGGTGCCATGGCGTTAATAACAAATTGTGCTGGGTTATCGTCGAACAATACGATATCAATTCGCTCGTTGTCTAACTCGCCAGAAACAGCTTGAACCCGCGAACCCCGCATACCAACACAAGCCCCTACCGGGTCAATTCGCTTGTCATTCGTTTTCACAGCAATTTTGGCTCGCGACCCCGGATCACGGGCAGCGCCTTTTAACTCAATCACTTCTTCGGCAATTTCTGGTACTTCAATTCTGAACAGTTCGATCAACATTTCTGGCCGAGTTCGGCTAACAAATAATTGCGGCCCGCGCGCTTCGGGTTTTACGGCATACAGCAAACCGCGAACCCGATCGCCCGTTCTGACCGACTCACGCGTAATCATTTCTTCTCGAGGAACAATCGCTTCGGCGTTATTTCCCAGGTCGAGAATAATGCTGTCACGGCCTGCTTTCTTGACCACGCCGGTAATCAACTCACCGACCCGACCTTCGAAAGCCCGAACTACTTTGGCTCGCTCTGCTTCTCGAACTTTTTGTACGATAACCTGTTTCGCCGTTTGCGCCGCAATTCGACCGAATTCAATTGATTCAATTTGCTCTTCGACGTAATCCCCGGGTTTCGCGTCAGGATCGTCAACTTGCGCAGCAGACAAACTGATTTGCGTATAAGGAGACTCAAGCCCCTCATCAGTGTCGTCCACAACTTCCCAGCGACGGAATGTATCGTACTCACCCGAGACGCGATCAATTGAGACTCGCACCTCAATCTCGCCACCATTCTTTTTCTTGGTTGCTGTTGCAATTGCCGCTTCAAGCGCTTCAAAAATTAATTCTGGCTCAACATCTTTTTCGTTGGAAACAGCATCAACTACCAATAAGATTTCTTTACTCATAGGTTAAACCTCGGTTGTACTTACTTCTCGTCACCAAAACTTGGGACTATCCTTGCCTTTTCGACATTGTCGAAGGCTACAGTAAACTCCTGACCATCCACATTCAGTGAAATTTGATCACCCTCTACAGCTTGCAAAACACCACGAAAGTTTCGTCGACCTTCAACCGGTGCGTGACTGCGAAGCTTAATTTCTTCACCTTGATATCGTTCAAAGTGCTCAAGTTTGAATAAAGGTCGATCCATTCCCGGCGACGAAACTTCCAGGTTGTACTGTCCAGAAATAGGATCTTCTACGTCGAGTACCGCGCTCACCTGCCGGCTGACGTCGGCACAATTATCGACCGTGATGCCATCATCATGGTCAATGTAAACGCGCAACACCGAATGGCGGCCTTCTGCCACATATTCTAGCCCAACAAACTCAAACCCGACCGCTTCTACAGCCGGCTCAATCAGTCTGTTTAGCTCAGATATCATTGCCACCGTAACAACCTCTCTCAAACTCCAAAAACAAAAAATGGGCATCAAACGCCCATTTTTAACACAACATCTGGGCGGCAAACCGCACCGATATTTTCAATCTGCCTAATAAAAAGCCCCATAATAACGGGGCTTTTTACTTAAAAACCTGTTGGTAGCGGGGGCCGGATTTGAACCAACGACCTTCGGGTTATGAGCCCGACGAGCTACCAGACTGCTCCACCCCGCATCAAAGTGCCGGAATTTTAACGAATACAGCCGAGAATCACAAGTATAAGAAATAATAACTGTCCATGAACGCCGATTTATTCCATGGCGACTCCTTCTGATCGTTCGAAGGACGATCGCTAGGCGGTTGTTTTTACGCAATTTTTCGTTGGATTAACGGTCGTCTGCGACTTGTTGGTAGCATGGTCGCCGTTTGATAGCTCTACACTGGTCAAGATTATCCGACCTTTAATCGTCAATGACAATGCATTATGTTACGGAGCTCAGAAATGCGGACTGCGTTAAAGCATTTACGATTCAGGCTTAGGAGCCTTGCCCTCCGGATAATGAAGGTAAACGTCTTGCTGTGGAAACGGAATAGTTAAATTATTGTCATTTAGCGCAACGTAAACTTGTTCATTCAGCTCATCACTGACTTTACCCCGCAGCTCGGGGTTAGGCACCCAGCACAAAAGCTCAAACAAAAGCGCTGAATCGCCGAATCTGCGAAAACGAACTCTGGGTTCCGGATCTTTGCAAATTGAGCCATTGGTATCGGCCACCTCAGACAAAACCTTTCGAATCAGCTGTACATCTGAGCCATAGGCAAGCCCCACCTGAATCCGTATGCGAAACTTCTCATGCGGTCCCGCCGACTCATTAATGATTTTGCTGTTACCCATTATCGAGTTGGGGATGGTGACTTCGACATCATCACGAGTCAGGATTCGTGTACTGCGAATACCGATGTGCGTTACCTTGCCTCGTTCTCCGCCATCCAGAACAATGTAGTCGCCAATGGAATATGGCGCATCGGCCATAATAAACACACCGGCAAACAAATTTGCCATGGTGTCTTTGGCGGCCAGTGACATGGCCAAACCTAAAATACCCGCCGACGCAATAATAGGACCAACATTAATATCCCAAACCACCAGAATAAAATACGCACCAGTGGCAATCGCACCGATAAATAACAGATTCTCGAATAATGGTAGTGTCTTGGCTTGTATAAATTTTGACTTATCTTGCCGCTGAGCGGATGAATTGAGTGCGTAATGCGCGACACGGTAAACAAACACGCCCCACAAAAAAACCGCCAAGGTATACTCGATGGATACAATAATGTTCAACCAAGAGTCATCCAGCGGCAGACTTTGACAGGCAAAATAAATTGCGATAAATAAAATACTCCAGCGAACCGGAGTTTTTAAATTTTCCGTTAATAAATCGTCGAGCTTATTCTTCGTCTTCGAAGCACCCAGCCAGTGTAAATGGTGAAAGATAAACGTTGTGATAGATGAAAAAAAGACACCAACCAACAGCCAAAGAAGAGCTTTAACCCACGGGTTTGGGAACCACTGTTGAATGAAAACCGTTAAACTATCGACAATTTCAGACATGGCTTATCCAAAGGCAATTAAACAGTAGCGATAAATACTGTCGGGAATCAACCCCAGTATCAATAACGCGAGACAGTTGAAGGTGATTGCAAATCGAATACTCCGGCTGGGTAAAAATAGAAACTCCCGTTCCGGATCATCAAAGTAGACAACCTTGATCACTCGCAAATAATAAAACAGCCCGACGACGCTAAAAATAATCGCAAACACGGTCAACTGCCAATAGCCCGCTGCGACCAGACTGCGAAAGATTTCCAGCTTCGGCCAAAAACCAATGAATGGCGGAATACCCGCCATGGATATCATGACGAACGTTAGCATCAACGCATACCAGGGGTTTTTCCGTCCCATGCCTTTTAAATCATCCAGCGTTTCGTACTCATGCCCAATCCGACTAAGAAATATTAATAGGCCAAACGCTGCCATAGTCATTAAGGCATAAACCAAAATATAAAACATAGAGGCAGCATAACCGCCATTATCGGGCGCATAAAACCCAAGAATAAAATAGCCCATATGCGCGATACCAGAATACGCCAGTAGTCGTTTTAAACTATTTTGCGCGATAGCAACTATATTTCCGAGTGCTATGGAAAGAACCGCGGTCATTAACACTAACTGTTGCCAGTCGGCACTCAGAGGCTCTACGCCATCGACCAAAAAGCGAATGGCGAAACCAAACCCGGCTATTTTTGGTGCGCTGGCCACAAAAGCGGTGACCGACGTTGGTGCGCCCTGATAGACATCCGGCAGCCACATGTGAAAGGGTACCAGGCCGAGTTTAAATACAATACCAGCAACAACAAAAATAACGCCAAAGCGTGCGATCAATGATTGATCGGTCGCCTCGGCCATCGCAATGTAGATTGCGTCGAGTTGCAAGTGTCCCGTCACTCCGTAAAGCAAAGACATGCCGTAAAGTAAGAACCCGGAGGCAATGGCTCCGGTGACAAAATACTTCACCGCCGCTTCAGCACCCAGTTGGCTGTTGCGTTCCATGGCTATCATCGCGTACAAAGTCAGTGACAACAACTCCAACCCCAGATACAAAGACAACATATGATTGGCCGAAACCATCACCATCATCCCCAACACGGCAAACACGGTTAAACTGTAATACTCACCGCGTAAAAACCGACGCCCCAAAATATAAGCTCGGCCATAAACCAGAGACAAACCCGATATTACAATAATCCCGATTTTCAGCATTTGGCTGAGACGGTCGATGACAAAAGTGCCGTTATAAAAAATACTTTTATCCCACCAGACATTGCCAATGAGGTACACCAATATTACGGCAAGACCGATCTGCGTCACCAAATAACAAGATTGTTTGTCTCTATTTTTGGAGTACAGATCAACGAGTAAAACAAGACACGCTAAACTCAATGTCAGAACTTCCGGAATCAAAGGTTTGATGTCAAAGGCTGTCATTCGATACACATTCCTTCAGCGGTTAATTTACTTCTGATTCCACACTCAACCAATTGCTCGACCGAGGCGTTCATTAACGATAACAATGGCTCTGGCCAGACTCCAAACAGCAGCACCAGTACAACCAGCGCAATCAGTACCAAAAACTCACGTGAGTTGACGTCATTCAGCGAAGCAATGTCTTTGTTTTTTGGCTCACCAAACATCACACGCCGATACATCCACAAGGTGTAGGCCGCGCCTAAGATTAAGGTCGTAGCTGCCAAAATGGCGTACCAGATATTGACCTGAAATGCCGACAGAATGACCAAAAACTCGCCGACAAATCCTGACGTGCCCGGCAATCCTGCATTGGCCATCGCGAAGACCATAAACAAAGCTGCAAACTTCGGCATTGCTGTCGCAACACCGCCGTAGTCTTCAATTTGTCGACTGTGCATTCGATCGTAGAGGACACCGATGCACAAAAATAACGCACCGGAAATGAATCCGTGCGAAATCATTTGCACCATGGCTCCCTGAATGCCCATGAGCGCTGCGGTTTCTTTATTGTCTTGGACCAATGCAAAAACAATAAAAATCCCTAAAACAACAAACCCCATGTGCGCAATCGAGGAGTAGGCAATCAGTTTCTTCATATCTTTTTGCGCTAAAGCAACAAACCCAATATAGACGATGGCAATTAATGCCAACACAATCATAAATTCTGCCCAGTAAGCGGCGGCATCAGGGGTTACCGGAAGACTGAAACGGATGAATCCATACGTACCCATTTTCAACATGATGGCGGCCAATACAACCGAACCTCCAGTGGGCGCTTCGACGTGCGCATCGGGTAACCAGGTATGCACTGGCCACATAGGCACTTTTACTGCAAAGGCAATTAAAAATCCCCAGAAAAGAAACTGTTGAGCGTCCAGATCAATGGGTAAGTGGTGCATTGCCGAGATGGCGAAACTGTCGGCTTCTATGCCCAGATAAATCAGCCCTACCAGCATTAAAACCGACCCCAAAAAAGTATAAAGAAAAAACTTAATGGTGGCATAAACGCGATTCGGCCCACCCCATATTCCAATCACCAAAAACATCGGAATTAGCATGGCTTCCCAAAACACATAAAATAAAATGGCGTCGGCCGAAGCAAATACTCCATTCATCAAACCGCACATCATTAAAAAGGCCGCCATGTACATAGCGACTCGATGCTTTATCGATTGCCAGCCGGTAATAACCGCAACAATCGAGATAAATGAGGTCAACATAATGAGCGGTAAAGAGAAGCCGTCGACCCCCAAATAGTACTGAATGTTAACCGACTCGAACCAGGCTTCCTGTTCAACAAACTGCAAAGCTGCGCTGCTCTCATCGAACGTTAGATACAAGGGTAAGGTCAATAAAAATGTGGCAACCGCGATGATCAAAGACAACCATTTGCTGAGTCTTTCTTTGGACTCCCCGACACTAAACAGCAATATCCCACCACCTACAATGGGTAGCCAGATCAGCAAACTCAGCCAGGGTACTTGATAAATCATAAAAAGTTCCGAGTGTTTATTTTTTTAGTTATCCAATGAATGGCCAAATAAACCATACAAATCCAAGTAACAATCCAATCAACATCATCAAGGCGTAATGGTACAGGTAGCCACTTTGAAATTTTCGCGCGATAAGCGAAAAAACCTGTACCGACTTGGCGCTGCCATTAACAAAGAAACCGTCTATCAGCTTTTCATCACCCAGTTGCCATAAGCCACGGCCGATGGAAATTCCGAGCGGAACGAGTACTCGATTATTGAAGGCATCGAACCAATAGTTATTCTCTAAAATCCGATTAATCAGACCGAACCGATGGCGAATGCTTTCACTGACGTCCGGCTTGATTTGATAAGCATAAAACGCAACACCAATGCCCGCGGCCATGAGCCAGAAGGGGATGGTTTGAAAGCCGTGGGTTGCAAACGACCAGACATCGGTAAATTGTCGTGACACCAGAGCAAGTGTGTCGTGTTCGGGCATCACACTTAATGCATCGTTAAAAAACTCACCAAACAACAGGGGCTCCATGGTCCACCAACTGATGATGACCGATGGGATCGCCAGAATTACAAGGGGAACCCAAACAACGCGCGGCGATTCTTGGATATGTTGTCGTGTCTGCTCATCCATTCGCTCTTTGGTATGAAACACCAGAAAGAACAGGCGGAAGCTGTACAGCGCTGTGACAAACACACCAATCAACAAACAGATGTAGGCAAAATTACTCCCAGCCAGGGTCGAAGCCCCAACCGCTTCGATAATCGCGTCTTTGGAATAAAAGCCAGAGAAAAATGGCATGCCAACCAGCGCCAAAGTACCCACTAAAGACGTGATCCAGGTGATTGGCATGTATTTCTTAATGTTACCCATCTGTCGGATATCTTGAACATGATGCATGCCAATAATCACTGAACCTGCGGCCAAAAACAGCAGCGCTTTGAAAAATGCATGGGTCATTAAATGAAACATTCCGGCAGCGTAAGCGGATGCGCCTAAGGCGGTCACCATATACCCCAATTGCGACAAGGTGGAGTAGGCAATGACGCGCTTGATGTCATTTTGCACAATACCCAAGAAGCCCATGAACAAAGCAGTGATCGCACCAATAATCAGAATAAAGGACAATGCCGTTGTTGACAGTTCAAACAAAGGCGACATTCGGGAAACCATAAACACACCGGCCGTTACCATGGTCGCCGCGTGGATCAATGCCGAAATAGGTGTTGGACCTTCCATTGAATCGGGCAACCAAACATGCAGAGGCACTTGCGCAGATTTCCCCATGGCGCCGATAAACAAACAAATACAAATAAACGTTATTGCAGACCATTCGCCAAGCCCGATCGATAACACCGGATTAGCCAGCGCAATGCTATCGGCCTGTTTAAACACCGTTGCGTAATCCAGTGAGCCGAAATAATACAGTACGCCTGCGATTCCAATTAAGAACCCAAAGTCACCGACTCGATTAACCAAAAACGCTTTTAAGTTTGCAAAGACGGCGGTGTCTTTTTTAAACCAGAATCCGATCAGCAAATAAGACACCACGCCAACGGCTTCCCAACCAAAAAACAACTGCAGAAAATTATTCGCTAGTACCAGCATTAACATGGCAAAGGTAAACAAACTGATGTAACTGAAAAAACGTTGGTAACCCGGATCATCTTTCATGTAACCGATGGTATAAATGTGTACCATTAAAGACACAAAGGTAACCACGCACAACATAACAGCTGATAAAGAGTCGAGTAAGAAACCTATCTCGAGTGTCAGGTCGCCAAACCGGCCCCATTGATAAATGGTTAAGTTTAAATTTGGAATGGAGCCTTGCAACATGCCCCATAACACCTGAAACGATAATACGCACGACACACCGACCGCAGAAATGGTGATAATATGCGCTCCCCGCCGACCGACTTGACGGCCCAATAAACCGGTAATAATGGCGCCAAGCAAGGGTAGCAATACGATGGTGAGCAGCGTGTTTTGCATCGTTTATCCTTTCAGCCGATTCAGTTCTTCAACATCAATGGTGGCCCGGTTTCTAAACAAAGCCACTAAAATAGCCAACCCGATTGCGGCTTCGGCGGCAGCAACTGTTAAAATGAAAAATACAAAAATTTGCCCCTGTAGATCATTCAGATAGCGACTGAATGCAATAAAGTTGATGTTCACCGACAGCAACATTAACTCGATGCACATCAATAGAGTTATCACATTTTTTCGGTTGATGATGATCCCGGCAACGCTTATCGCAAACAAAATGGCTGCCACCAATAAATAGTCGGACAATTGGATCATAAACCGTTATCCTCTGATTTTGTTTTGTCTTGATGACTGTCGTAAGAAATAATTCGCAATCGATCAGCTTTCGACACCTTCACTTGTTTATCGACATTCTGACTTTTTCGGCTACGTTTGCCCCGGAACGTGAGACTGATCGCAGCTACCATGGCAACTAATAAAATAACTGCGGCCAACTCAAATGGATAAAAATAATCGGTGTACAACTTTTTTCCCAGCTCTCTAACATTGCTGTAACCTTCTTCTAAGGGTTCTGGCGCTGCATAGTGTTCGAGGCCAAAGTTGTGTTCGCCGACAATCCAGTACAAGAGGTAAAGAAATCCTGCGGCAACAACTATCGCCATAGGTAACAAACGGGAAAATCCGTGCCGAGCGGCCGCGAAGTTAACATCCAACATCATTACCACAAACAGGAAAAGCACCATCACAGCACCAACATATACCAAGACTAACGCCACGGCTAAAAACTCGGCTTGCAACAACATCCATAATCCGGCGGTTGAAACAAAACATAACACCAGAAATAAAACCGCTTTAACACTGTTACGCACCAGAATCACCATCAATGCAGAGGTGATCAACAGGGCAGAAAAACCGTAAAAAACCAATTGTTGAAAAGTCAGTTCCATAATTACCGGTACTTTGCGTCGGCAGCGCGATCGGCTGCTATTTGAGTTTCAAGCTTGTCGCCAATGGCGAGCAACTTGGCTTTTGTCATTATGTGTTCGCCACGTTTTTCAAAATGATAATCGAAAACTCGGGTTTCAACGATGGAGTCCACCGGGCACGATTCTTCACAGAATCCACAGTAAATGCATTTGAATAAATCAATTTCGTACTTGGTCGTGCGTCGCGTACCATCACTGGCGCGCGGTCCTGCCTCTATGGTAATTGCCAGTGCCGGACAAACCGCCTCACATAATTTACAGGCGATGCAACGCTCTTCGCCATTGGGGTATCGGCGTAATGCATGCAAACCTCGAAATCGCGGCGACTGGGGCGTTTTTTCCTCTGGGTACAGTACGGTAATTTTTGGTTTAAAAAAGTGCCGTCCGGTTACACTGAGTCCTTTTAAGAGCTCGACCAGAAAAAAGGTATCGAAAAATTGTTTTAATTTTTGAACCATCATTCACCTAAAATCGCGTTAGCCATTAAACGGCCACCATTGAAGTTTTATCCACACTGCTAACACCACAATCCAAACCAGAGTGACTGGAATAAATATCTTCCATCCCAGGCGCATAATTTGATCGTATCGAAAACGCGGAAAAGTTGCGCGAAGCCATAACAAACCAAAGAGAAAAAATCCGGCTTTTATTAACAACCAGAAAGTTCCGGGAATCCAGGCGGTCCACTCGTGCAAATACGGAATGCCTTCAAACGGCGATAGCCAACCGCCGAAAAACATTATCGCAGTGAGACAAGAAACAAGAATCATGTTGGCGTATTCAGCAAGAAAGAATAAGGCAAACGCCATGCCTGCGTATTCGACGTGGAATCCGGCGACAATTTCCGATTCGCCCTCGGGCAAATCAAATGGCGCTCGATTGGTTTCAGCAACACCCGATATCCAGAACACCACCAATAACGGAAATAAAGGCAACCAGTACCAGGTAAATATATTGCCCGACTGACTCATTACAATATCACCAAGATTCATACTGTTAGCGCACATCAATACACCAACCAGAGAAATTCCCATCGCAATTTCATAAGAAATCACTTGTGATGCCGAACGAATGGCTCCGAGAAACGCGTACTTCGAGTTTGATGCCCAACCGGCGATAATAATGCCGTAAACACCAATGGAGGTCATGGCCAATAAATATATAAGACCGGTATTGATATCAGAAAGTACCAACCCTGCATCAAATGGAACCACCGCCCATGCTGCAAAAGACGGTCCGATGAATAAAATTGGACCCAGCAGGAATAAGGTTTTTGAGGCACCTGTCGGCAGAACGATTTCTTTCATCATCAATTTAATGACATCGGCAAACGGTTGAAACAAACCTTTCGGACCAACCCGGTTCGGGCCTTTTCGAAGTTGCATGTAACCAATAACTTTACGTTCGGCGTAGGTTGTGTAGGCCACCGCTAAAATTAACGGTCCTAAAATAAAACCGATTTTTAACAAGATCCATAAAAGGGTCTGCAACCATTCAAGCATCAGCGCTCTCCTCGGGGCTACGTTCTACTTTTACTTTGCCATCATTGGGAGCGTAATCGTTACAAACTAAGCCTTCTATTTGTTCTCTGCGCCAATTTTCTAAACCTTGTATCGTTTGTTGCAAACACGGCGAGCGACGAGTTATCGGGTCCATATCGTACATTGCCAGAGGTCTTGGAATTTCACCACCATGTTCCAATTGCTCCGGTGCCGGTAACCGTTCGTTTCGCGAGCTCCGATTTTTTTCAAACTTATCGTGCAGCTGTTTTTTGACGTCCATCGAAGAGACGTAATCAAATCCTTTCAACTCGAATAAATTGCCCAGTACGCGTAATACCTTCCAGGCAGGGCGCGCCTCACCTTTAGCGGCGACGGCGGCCGTAAAGCTTTGCCAATTTCCACAAACATTGACAAAAGTTCCGGAAGTTTCCGTAAACGCTGCCACCGGCAGTAATACGTCGGCGTAATCATTAAATTCGCCGTCAGCGAAGGGAGTCAGGCAGGCCACAAATTTAGCTTTTAGCAGCGACGCTCTCGCTGCGTCCCGATAACTGGAGTCGAGCTCCGGTTCGGTGTTGCACAGCAGATATCCGGTGAGCCCTTTTTGCAACATTTGTTGAGTGTTCCAACCGCAGATATTGCTTTCTTCTGCGACTGGCATGCGATGCGGTAACGCACCCGCTATGTGTCCCCCTGCCGTATTCGATCCGTGGGTCAACTCACCATAATGACAACGAGCGAGTTCTGTAATGGTCTGGCACAACCACCGAATGTGGCCACTGTGTGAGTGTTCAAGCGCGGTTTGTCCGACAATCACACAAGCGTTTTCGTACAAGCGCAGTTCGGAGGCAATGGTTTTTTGCTGTTCCGTTGGCTTAATGGATTCAAATAACTCGGCCAGTCGAGCACTGACCGGTTCATTTTGATAACCGATTAGCGCAGCCACGATACCTTGTAGTTGCTCGATAATGTCAGACGATGCCACTTTGACAAACGGGTCAACGCGGAAATTATCCTCGGTATTAAAGCAATTCAAAGCCATCACTCTGCCGTGACGGGTCGACTTTCTGAGTCTTAATGCCAGTAATGGCTGTTCTCGACGTAAATCCGCACCCACTAAAAAAGTCGCATCCATATCTTCGAGTAAATCGATATCAAATTCCAAACCAGGATACATTGGGTCGTCGTACTGAACCGAAAAATCGACCTGGCGCAAACGATGATCAATATTATTGGTTCCAATACCGCGCATTAATTTTTGCAACAGATAAAACTCTTCCAAAGTCGAAGAGGGAGACGCCAGAGCACCGATGGACTCAACGCCGTACTCTCGCTTGATAGCGTTGAATTTTTCTACCACAAACGACAGGGCGGTTTCCCAGTCGCAACTTTCCCATTGACCATCACGTTTGATTTTTGGCTGGGTTAATCGTCGGCTTTTATTCAACGCCTCGTAAGAGAAACGATCGCGATCGGCGATCCAGACTTCGTTGATGGATTCGTTTTCTCGCGGTACCACCCGGATCATTTCGCCACGACGATGATGCAAGTCAAGATTGGTGCCGAGACAATCGTGGGGCGAAACCGAAGGCGTTGTTTGCAACTCCCAGGCTCGTGCTCGAAACAAGGATGGTTTTGCCGTTAATGCACCAACCGGACACAAATCGATAATATTGCCGGACACTTCAGATTCCATGCTGCGTTCTATGTAAGTGCCGATTTCCATGTGTTCGCCGCGTCCGGTCGCACCCAGCTCTCGCATGCCTACCACTTCGGTACCGAATCGCACACAGCGGGTACAATGAATGCATCGGGTCATATCGGTTTCAATTAGCGGACCGATGTCTTTATCTTTGACCACCCGTTTACCCTCGGTGAAGCGGGAGATGTCATTGCCGAATCCCATGGCAACGTCTTGCAATTCACATTCACCGCCTTGGTCGCAAATCGGGCAGTCGAGCGGATGATTGATCAATAAAAATTCCATCACCGACTTTTGCGCAATGCGCGCTTTAGTCGACTGAGTGAGTACTTTCATTCCTTCTGCGACCGGCGTTGCACAGGCAGGCAATGCTTTCGGAGAATTGGAAACGTCAACCAGACACATTCGGCAATTAGCAGCAACCGAGAGCTTCTTGTGGTAGCAAAATCGCGGAATGTGCATACCCGCTTCATCAGCCACCTCAATAATCATTGAGCCGGTTTCTGCTTCCAGCGGAACACCATCGATTTCGATATGTACTATTCCCATACCAGCCTCTTCATTTTGCCTTTGGATCCAAGACCGCTCATTCAAGCCGCCTGCGGATGATCATCGACCCAACGTCTTCCGGTGCGGATCATATGTTCAAATTCGTGCCGATAATGTTTCAAAAAACCATTCATTGGCATGGCCGCCGCATCACCCAGAGCACAAATGGTACGCCCCATGATGTTACCGGCAATGTCGGACAGTTTATCGAGGTCTTCCATGCGACCCTCGCCGTCCAGAATTCGGTGCAAAACCCGCGACATCCAGCCAGTTCCCTCTCGACAAGGGGTGCATTGACCGCACGATTCTTCGTAATAAAAATGCGCCGTGCGAGCTGCCAGTTCAACCATGCAGGTGCCTTGTTCGATGACCATCACGGCACCCGAACCCAGCATGGTGCCAGCTTTACCCAGAGCATCGTAATCCATGGTGATGTCTTTCATAATATCTGCCGGTAATATCGGAGACGACGAGCCTCCAGGAATCACCGCCTTCAGTGGCTTGTCACCGCGCATGCCGCCGCAAAGTTCCAATAATTCCATAAAGGGCAGTCCCAAACCCACTTCATAATTGCCCGGCTTTGCCACATGCCCAGAAACAGAAAATATTTTGGTGCCGCCATTATTTGGAATGCCCAGCTCCAGAAACCATTGACCGCCCTTTTCCAGAATAACCGGGACCGAGGCATAACTTTCTGTATTGTTGATGTTAGATGGACGGCCAAAAACGCCATAATTGGCGGGAAAAGGGGGTTTGAATCGGGGCTGACCTTTCTTTCCTTCGAGCGACTCGATGAGTGCGGTTTCTTCACCACAAATGTAGGCTCCTGCGCCCATGTGATTATACAAATCGAAATCGACACCGGAACCGAGAATATTCTTGCCGAGAAATCCTTGCTCGTAAGCTTCTCGCAATGCGGTTTCCATACGCTCGAACGGTTCGTAAAATTCGCCCCGCATATAGTTATAGCCAACAGTTGCCGTCATGACGTAACCTGCGATCGCCATCCCTTCGATCAACTGGTGTGGGTTATAACGCAATATGTCGCGATCTTTGAACGTTCCGGGCTCGCCTTCATCGGAATTACAAACAACGTATTTTTGCCCGGGCATTCCCCTTGGCATGAAGCTCCACTTCAAGCCGGTCGGAAAACCTGCGCCGCCGCGACCACGCAGAGCCGACGTTTTTAACTGTTCTATAATTTCATTGGCGGGCGTTTTGTTGTTTAAAATATCTTGCCAGACGCGATATCCGCCGACTTTTAAATAGTTTTCCAGCGTCCAGGGCTCGTCAAACTGCAACGTTCGAAAGCACACTTCATTCGCCATGACTTGCCTCCCATCCCAGGTCGGTTAATAGGTTATCGACCGCTTCGGGCGTCAGGTTTTCATGGTAGGTTTCTGCGACTTCCAGCATCGGAGCGCCTCCACACGCAGCCATACACTCCACTTCTTTCAGTGTGAATTGTTTATCGTCGGTGGTTTCACCGAGTTTGATTCCTAAACGGTCTTGCAAGTGATCGACAATTTTTTGCGAGCCGCACATCATGCACGACAAATTGGTGCACACCGAAATAACGTGTTTGCCCACCGGCTTAAGGTGGAACATGGTGTAAAAGGTGGCCACTTCAAACACCGCTATGTGCGGTACTTCCAGATAATCGGCCACGGCCATCATTAAATCATCGTTTAAATAATTGTTATTTTCGCCCTGCACTATTTTTAACGCAGCGATAATTGGCGGACGTTTTCGATCGGCCGGATACTTGGTGCGCCAATGCTCGATTTCTTCTAGCGCCGCGGGCGAAATCATTTTTTTTAATCGATCCGGTTTTAATTCAGCCATCAGCGATCGATCTCCCCAAACACGATGTCCATAGTACCTATCATTGCCACCACATCGGCCAGCATATGCCCTCGGATTAATTCGTCCATCGCGGCAAGGTGCGCAAAACCAGGCGCTCGAATTTTTACCCGATAGGGTTTATTGGCGCCGTCGGAAATCAGATACACACCAAACTCGCCTTTCGGGTGTTCCACCGCAGCGTAGGCTTCGCCTTCGGGCACACAGAAGCCTTCGGTAAACAGTTTAAAATGATGGATCAAGGCTTCCATATCGTCTTTCATTTCGCTGCGACTGGGCGGAGCAACTTTGAAGTCTTTAGCAATGACAGGGCCCGGATTGGCTTTCAACCACTCAATGCATTGCCGAATAATGCGATTCGACTGCCGCATTTCTTCTACTCTCACCAAATAGCGATCGTAGCAGTCTCCGTTTTTACCAATCGGAATATCAAAGTCGAGTTCGTCATAAACTTCGTAAGGTTGATTCTTTCGCAAATCCCAAATCACCCCCGAACCACGCAACATAGGTCCACTAAAGCCAAGTTGAAAGGCGCGCTCCGGAGAAACCACGCCTATCCCGACGGTACGTTGTTTCCAGATGCGGTTATCGGTTAACAAAGTTTCGTAGTCATCTATATGTTTGGGAAAGGTTTCGGTAAATTCCCATAGGAAGTCCAGCAATGAGCCATCGCGTCCCTGATTCATTTGCTCGGTGCTTTTTTGACTGCGCCATTTTGACGCTTCATACCGGGGCATGGAATCAGGAAGATCGCGATACACGCCTCCGGGCCGAAAATAAGTTGCGTGCATCCGGGCACCCGAGACCGCCTCGTAGGCATCCATTAGCGGTTCCCGATCGCGAAAACAATACAAAAACATGGTCATTGCACCAATGTCCAGACCATGCGCTCCCAGCCACAGTAAATGATTCAATATACGGGTGACCTCAGAGAACAACACGCGAATGTACTGCGCGCGTTTTGGCACTTCGACACCGAGTAACTTTTCAATCGCCAGAACATAACCGTGTTCGTTGCACATCATGGAGACATAATCGAGACGATCCATATAGCCGATGCTTTGATTGTAAGGCTTGCTCTCCGCCAGTTTTTCGGTAGCCCGGTGCAATAAACCAATGTGTGGATCGGCACGTTGGATGACTTCGCCGTCGAGCTCAAGCACCAATCGCAATACGCCGTGCGCCGCCGGATGAACGGGTCCAAAATTCATGGTGTAATTTCGAATTTCCGACACTAGGACGACTCCTCTTGTTGCTCGTCGATATAGCGCGAATCGTGACGAATTACCCGCGGCACCAGAGTGCGAGGCTCAATAGAAACCGGCTCGTACAAACATCGCTTTTCGGTCGCATCATAGCGTAATTCAACATGACCGATTAACGGGAAGTCTTTGCGAAACGGGTGGCCTGCAAAACCGTAATCGGTTAGCAGGCGTCGTAAATCATCGTGATTTTCAAAGCGAATCCCAAACAAATCGAAAGCTTCACGCTCGTACCAGTTAGCCGACGCCCACACACCCGTCACCGATGGGATCATCATGGTTTTATCCGGTACGAAACAGCGAATCCGGAGACGTTTATTGTTGGTTAACGACAACAGGTGGTACACCACGGCAAATCGAGGTTTGTCCCATTCAACGTCCGCATCGTGCTTTCCCGGCTCGACGCCGCGAGAAAAACCACTGCCGGTCGCGTGATCGGTTTCCCACTCCATTTCACCGTAAGTTGAGTAATCGACCCCGCATAAGTCGATCAGTTGCTCAAAATGAAGACCGTCGTCGTCGCGCAGCCGACGAGCCAGTGCCAGCAAGTTATTCGGTGCCACTTCAACAGTGACTTCGCCATGATTCAATTCACATTGAGTCACCAGTTGGTTAATCTGATCGTGTACCTTATTTTTCCATTGTTCTAAGGATTCGGGTTCCACACAATCTCCTAAGCTTTCCGCGCGATGGTATTGGTTCTTTTTATTTTGTTTTGCAGCTGGATGATTCCGTACATCAAAGCTTCGGCAGTTGGCGGACAACCGGGCACATAAATATCCACCGGAATAATACGATCACAACCGCGAGTGACGGCGTAAGAATAATGATAATAACCGCCACCGTTAGCGCAGGAGCCCATCGAAATTACCCATCGAGGCTCTGGCATCTGGTCATACACTTTACGCAAAGCAGGCGCCATTTTGTTGGTCAATGTGCCAGCGACAACCATCACGTCCGATTGCCGTGGCGAAGGTCGAAACACGACGCCGAAACGATCCATATCATAACGCGATGCGCCCGTGTGCATCATTTCGACCGCACAACAAGCAAGACCAAAAGTCACGGGCCACATACTTCCCGTTCGCGCCCAGTTAATTAAATTGTCTGCTGAGGTAACAAAGAACCCTTTGTTTTGATCTACTCCCATTCCAAGGCTCCTTTTTTCCACTCATAAATAAAGCCAACCACAAGCAGCGCTAAAAATACCGCCATGGTTGAGACACCGAACCATCCAAGCTCGTTAAAAACGACGGCCCAAGGAAACAGAAAGGCAATTTCTAAATCGAAAACAATAAACAGAATGGCGACCAGATAAAATCGGACATCGAATTTCATGCGAGAGTCTTCAAAGGCATCGAAGCCGCATTCAAAAGGGGAGTTTTTTGCGTCGTCCGGTTTGTTTTTGCCGAGAATAAATCCTACCAGCTCAAGACCAAAGCCTAAGCCTAATCCCAACACAATAAATACCAGAATTGGCAGGTAGTTTTCTAACATGCTGTATTCAGCTCTTTTTTCTTTAAGACTAGTTGTTGACCGACCCTTTGTAAACCGACATTTGATGTTTTTATAACATCAATAATCTATTTTTCATCAATAACTTAGCTAACTAAAGACCAGTCTACACACTTTTCACAATAGAAAAAAGAATATCTGGATTGCGGACAAAATATTCTGTCGTACTCGCTTAAAACCGCCCTGCAACGGATAATTTCAACTAGCGATACTGGCGTAAAATCAGAGTATCTTGTTTTTGAGTGAACTCCAGATCTTTCAGCACGCTCATCCCTAACAAGACTTCATTCCCCGCCATATTCGGGTTGATCCCGGCACGCATCGGACCGACTTCGATGCTACCAAAGGCCAATGTTTTGACCGTCGTTTGGAAGCCCGTGCCAATGCCATTGGCGGTATAAGTAGAATACTGCGCGCCTTTTTGCAGACCTATCTGATTGGCAACAGACTCAGGAATCGACACCCCTGTCGCACCAGTATCCAACATAAACACAACCGGATAATTATTAATGGTACCACTGACCACATAATGTCCTCCCCGATTTTGCTTCAGAATGACCTCTCGATACTCCGACTCACTGCGTGACTGAGGGTTTTGATTGGGATTGAATTGTTGCTCGATGCGATCGGCAAAAAATAAGTACAGAATAAACAACAAAAAGCCCCAGGCAATAAATCCCATTTTGCGGCCCATTTTATTCGTACTGTGAGATTCATCGTTCATATGGCTTGTCATCTTAATGTTTAAGTCGAAGTAACAGATCGTCCATTGTCGGAACCCATTGGTACGTCTTCAAATCCACTTTATTACGCACCACCCGAACGCCTTCCGATTGCAGCTTACGGGTTTGCTCTATGGCAGACTCCGATAACACCGGAAATGCAAGCTGCCCGCTGGCTCTCAAGATCCTGTGCCAGGGCAACTTTACCGATTTTGGTGCCAATCCGAGGGCTTTTCCAACCATCCGTGCTCGCCCTGGTAACCCCGCCAAATCCGCAATTTGCCCATAACTGGCAACC
>JBPEWV010000203.1:0-3941 GCA_052032335.1 Pleionea sp.
TCAACTTGTTGTGCCATAAAATTATTAATGATGTCCGTATCCTGTACAATGCGACTGGCAGGTTCTGACGATGAATGGTCGTCAAAATACTGAGTTGGCAAATACAATCCTTGCGCTAATACCTTACTTCGAATATTCACCAACATTCGATTGGCCATTTTTCCAATCAAATAAAAATTTACCCCCGATGCCAAAGAGCTGAGCACCAACGAGGTAATTAGAATGGCCATCCACTCAACGGGTAATCCGCTGGCTTCCGACAGACTGTCGACCAGATTTTGCGTTAACAGAGGAAATAACAACGATCCTATTGCAGTAATAATCGATAGCGTTGCGATAACTGTTAGCAACCCTCGACCTGGCTTGGCGTAAGCGACAATCTGAAACAACCGGCGGTATCTCGACATATCAAATGCTCATTTTTACTATTGATTCAGAAATAATATGACCAGCCGGTCATATTTACAATAACCAACTAGAAGGTATTTTTGTAACCGATTATTTGCTAGGATAGTAAACCATTGCCATTAAATCGTATAACTCATTGATTTTAGGGGATTAAGGGTGGATAAACGCACTCAAATTCTGACTTGCGCGCGCAAATTATTTTTAGAGCAGGGTTTCAAGTCGACCAGTATTCAAGCTATTGCTAACGAAGCTGATATCTCTAAAGGTGCGGTCTACCTCTATTTCGAGTCGAAAGACGACATTTTACTGGCGATTTTTCGTATGCTCGAGCAAAACGTTTGGCACAAGCTCGAGCAAATCAACACCGATGACACGCTCTCACCAAGAGATAGATTCTTTCAGCATATCCTTACTTTTTACCATGATGTGATGGAGAACCTACAGTTCAACCAAATGGTATTGAGCGAGTCGGGCATGAATTTTAATTCAGAGTTTCTAAGCTACGCTCGAGAATATCGCTACAAGCTTCAACACGCTTTAGAAAACGCACTACTCGCCATTTATGGCGAAGACATTCAACCTTGGTTAAGTGATCTGGTGGTCGCTATCAACGGCATTATTCAAGAAATTGATGTCAGTATCGTTTTAGACAGCCAATCCATCGACGGCGAGCAACTGGCCAGAAATGTGTGTTTTATGACCGATGCCCTTGCCGAAGGATTTTTAAAAAACCAGCCAACCCCCTTGTTCGGAAAAGACGCCCACAAACAGCGCGACGCCTTCCTGTCGCAACTTGCACAAGACAAACAGCAACAACGGCTTGAGTTACTGAAAAACTTAAACGACGCGGCACTGGAAATAGAAATCGACGACGTTCAACAGCAAACCCTGACTGAGACGCTTACGCTACTTGCCGACGCAATGAAACACAAAGATATAAATAAAACTTTGGTTCAGGCGTTACTCAATAACTTAAAGCCATTCAAACCATTAAAATCGTTACGAATTAAGTTGGCGAATGAATTAGGTATTTTAGCGCGATAACCGTAACGACAAATCAAAAGACGGTTCACTCTGTAAAACAATGCGACCGACGCATTTATCCAGCACTAAGTCCGCTTAATCAGCCCGATAACATACAACAAAAGCACGGCGCCAATTATCGACATTGCCATAGAGCCGAGTAGTCCACCGGTGGTAATTCCAAGCAAGTCGAATACAACGCCGCCTAAAATCGCCCCGACGATACCGACAATAATATTTCCAATAATGCCAAAACCACGACCTTTCACGATAACACCAGCGCACCACCCAACAATCGCGCCGACAGCCAGAAAAAGCAATATATTCATAATATCCATGTTCACTCCCAATGCTTAATTCAGAGAAAAGCTTCACGAGTTACATTTTGAGAAGCTTCGTTACTCAAGGTGTTGATTGCGCAATAATTCCAGTCGTATTATCTACGTCAAATGACGACAACACAGCGCCGTCCAATACGCATGAAGCACAGCGAAACGACAGTCGGCTCAAGTTTGAAATATCCACTATCGTTTCGCTGTATGACGTCACTCAATTGTTCTAACTAGAAGGTAAGTTCCAGTAACGTACCGGCTTCCCAAGCGTTGTAATTGTCTTGCGATTCACCGGAGCGATAATTTTTTCGACTGACATCGTTAATCAACGACAACTCATCACTGAAGTTCAACTTCCAGGACAGTTGCGTAATGTAGCGCTCATCGTATCGAGGCTCGGTTTGATCACCTGCTGGCACCGAATAATCGCGTGACTCATTTTTCCAACTCAGTTGAAACTGGTGTTCTATATTGAACCAGTCCGACTTGGTTGACAACTGTATGCGGCTGGTTGTGCCATCGAAGTCGTAAACTTCGTCCTGCGCATTTTGCGATTCACGGTTCAGCCCGACAGTGACAAAGCTATTTCCCTGGTCAAAGAAGTAGTACACGCTTCCGTCAATACCATCAACATCGGCACTGCGTGCAACTTGCTGCTCAAAATCTTTATCCGTCTGTGACGCTTCAAGGCGAACAAATACTGAATGACCGAACAGTTTAGAAACATTCAAACTGGAGCGGCTTAAACTCAGCAACTTTTCGTCGTTCAGATCGGCTTCGGCACGATAATGATCCATACCGATATCGAAATAAGTTACATCAAGGGATGCCCCAACATTGGCACGTTGAATTTGATTATCAAAGTTACTCGCTTGATCATAATCTTTGTCCGTTAAATTCAAACCGCCCGACACAGAAAATCTTTCTGTCGCTTTCCAGTTGCCATCAAGTCCCAACTCAAAAACATTTGCGGTATCGCCTTTTTCAGATGCGGCGTCCAACTCATCAATGAACAACTCTGAATTGTGTTGTAACCCGGCTCCAAGCGAAAAATCAACACTGTCTTCTTGCGCGCTTGCCGTTACTGCGATTGCTGACAACAACATCAGGTAGCCCGTTTTAACGCTGAATAAATGCATTACTATCTCCTGCCGTTTAATTTCGATATTGAGAAGAGGAAGGGGTTGCTGGCGACCCATGGCCGCCAGCCGCGTGTTACGAATTCCGATAGGGTGATTAACTGTCGATGTCGATGCTGTCGTTAATCGAGTTCTCAACAGTAGAGTCTACCGCTGCACCGACTTGTGATTTCACTTGCTCGTTTACTGACTGCTCAGCTTGCGCTTCGACAGAATTCTTCACGCTGGATTCAGCAGACTTCCTCGCTTCAGCAGTCGCTTTGCCAGACTGCTCCTGAGCATCCGATAGTCGTTTGTTCGCTTCACCTCGCTTCGCCTTACCTTCAGCAACAACTTTTGAAGAAGTCTTGGAAGTTACATTGGCAGCGTGTTTAGCCGACGCTTTGGCTTCATTCGAGGCATTCGTAGTTAACGACGATGCACTATCGGCCATTGCTTCACCACTCGATTCGGCACGACTGCGTGCGTCACTCGAATCAGAAGCCGTCACTTGTGATAGAGACGATTGTTGACCAGTTGCCTGTGTTTCACTACTTGACGAGCTATTGGCATTCGCTTCACCATCAACTCCAGACTCATCGGCGTTTGCGCTTGCATTGGCAGAGCCATTAGCGCGTTGCTCAGACTTTACATTCGCTTTAGAGGTTTGATTGTTTTTCATTCGTACTTCACTGCTTGCTGAAGCATCGGAACTTCCCTCTACATTGATACTGGACGCAAGTGCAACTTGAGAAGCCACGGTCAATGTCGAAATAATCATAGAATTCTTTAAAAAAGTATTCATATTTTTCTCTCCTTTGTTTTGCGTTGCGTTCACTAAACTGACGTCTCAGACTGAGAATTTATTCCAACTAAAATTAGTTTTTTGAATGATTTCACAAAAAAAGTTACGCATGCTTGATTGCTTAACAGCTAGATAGCCCACAACGCCTGTCATAGCGACGATTAAGAAAAGTGGCGGCACATTCAAGTTTATTTCACTCTCACGTCACTCAAATAGGGGAAATCCCTTATGAATATTTTTAGCGCCGTATACCGA
>JBPEWV010000204.1:0-5864 GCA_052032335.1 Pleionea sp.
AGCTTCAAGTCTCCGAGATAGGGTTCAAAGTGTTTCCACTGCTTCAGACCTTTGGTGTTGATGGGTTGCCTTACCTGTTCTGCGCTGGCGGTTCGTACCGAGCGTTTGGTTTTATAAAATTCCAGGCACTCCGATTCAAAGGGTAATTCTAAGAATTCGAGCATGCGCTTAACATGTGTTTCAAAGTCAGCGACAAGTTCTTCGTACTGAACCAATAGAATATCGTCAGCGAACAGGGACTGCCAATGACTCATTAAGTCTTCGTATCCTCGATAATAATGGCCTATTGTTTCAAGGCTGTAAGAAAACTCCTGGCCTTCGGCGAACAGTTGCTTGAAACCGCTGAAGCAGCAAGCCATGGCTGAGCGACGTGCATCGATGATTTTTGCATTCGGCAAAATAAGTTTGATTAAACCAATATGCTGAAAATTATTGGGCATCTTATCGATAAAAAATGGGGCGTTCTGTCGGTGAATGCGGGTTTCTTCGATGTATTGTTGGCCCAGTTCTTTCAGCTGAGCATCACTCATTGAAGAAAGAACCCCAGGGTATTTTGCTTCCTGCTCTTTTTTAAGCCGTCCATTAAGACGGTAAACGAGTGACAATATATTGGCCAACTCGAGTGTTCCGTCGACCTGTGAATGGGACGCCAGAATTTGCTCGATCAAAGTGGAGCCCGCACGAGGTAAACCGACAATAAAAATCGGATCCGGAGCCATGTAACCCTGGTTGGCTTTTCGCTCGATTAGCTGGGGCGTAAAAAACTGCTTTTGTTTTTCAAACTCATTTTGTTTTTTCTCAGAGCTGTAACGCGACTCGGTTCTTTTTAATTGATTGCCTTTCTCATAATATTCGAATGAACGTGCGTATTCTTTTCTGTCTTCAAATGCTTTTCCCAAAGCAAAGCATAAATGATAGCGATCGACTTTTTGAATTGTTTGCGATTGTTCATGCGATAACATGGCCTCTATTTGCTCATCCGAAAACTGGTAGGTCTTCAGGTTGGCCAGACTCCAGTAAGCGTCACCAAAATCGGGTTTGACTTGATAAGCGCTTCGATACGCATTAACTGCTTCTCGATTGTTTCCCGCGGTTTTATAGGCATGTCCGAGCATCAGAAAAATGCCTTCGCTGTCGGGCAGTTTTTTCAGTGCTTTTTTATAGTAGTCGATAGCGGTGTCCAGTTGGTTTAACGCAACACACTGATCGGCGTATATCGATTGGTAGACAGGATTGGAGTTGTCGGACTCAAGCAATGCCTGAGCTTGCTCAAAAGCCTTTTGAAATTTCTGGCGCTTATTCAATACGTGGACGTAGTCAATCCGTGCGGGTTGATAGTCGGGATTAAACTCTAGACAACTTTCCAATAAAAATTCCGAGTCGTCTAGAACGTATTGTTTGGTACCCAGTACCGCCAGTAATCGCATTGCTTCGGGATGACTGGGCGCACTCAGTAAAAAAGCACGACATATCTTTTCCGCTTTATAAAAACGACTTTCGTAAATCATACTGTTTACCGAGAGCAGTTCGCGAGGCATCGAGGAAAAATGTTGGATATTGGTGTGTGCTATCTGTTTTTGATGCGTTGAGGTTGAAAACTGTTCTATAAATTGCCAGCTGGCCAACAAGGTGGGGTTGAGCTTAACGGCAGTTTGATAGGCTTTTAAAGCATCTTTGGTGTTGCCCATGGCACGATAGCAATGACCTTTCTCTTGAAATGCCCGACCGTAGCCTGGTGATAGTCGAATGAGATGTTCGATGGCATTCATTGCTTCCGATAGGTGCTTTAAATAACGCAAACAAACACAGTGTAAGTATAGTGCTTCTTCATCGACGGGCTTTTGCTTTAAGGTTTCCACCGCAAGCTGATTCGCTTTCTGGAACTGACCTTGTTGCATCAATGCTTTCGCATGCATCAAGTCAGATGATTCATTGTTCGTGTCAGTCATTTCTGCTGGCTGTGTTGTCATAACATACGAATATAGCGGTGGGATTTTGTTAGCAAGATAACAAACATGATCGCCATGTCTCAAGTGGCAGTGTTTCAATGAGCTAGGTTTTAATTAGCTTTGAGCCATGGCGATCGTCTGGCTGGATCAATAAGTGTAAGACACCGAAATACCGGTCGTTCTTGGGCGGTTCGTCGACACCCTTCGAATATCGTCCAGATTGTTAATGAACAATTCGGCTCGTTCATCGGTAACGTTGTCGATAAAGAACTTAATTTTCCACAAATCTTTTTCGATACCTACCGAGAAGTTGGCCAGTGTGTAAGCGTCTTGTTGTTCTCTTTCTGCGGCGACGATCGAGTTGTACGACTTGCTGGCGTGTTGGATGCCCAATTGCCAATTGGCTAGATACTCGCCTATCTCAAAGTCGTACTGCGCTCTTAGATTGGCTTGGAACTCAGGGGTCATGGGCAATTCACTACCAATAGGCGCCAGCTCAATGACTTGTGCGTTAACATTGGTGAGTTCCGTTTGATTCAACGAAAACGCACCGTATAAGGTCAGTGGGCTGTCAGTTCGCCAGATAAAATTGGATTCCAGACCGGTGATTTCTGAGTCTGCTGCGTTTTCAATAAAGGTCAGAATTGACACATTGACCGGATCGAAACGAGAAACCTGCATGTCCGTCCACTTGATGCGATAGAGGTTACCGTTCCAGCGGAATGAGCCATCCATCAAAGTTGATTTCCAACCAAATTCATAATTTTGGACATCATCGGTGCTGTAGGTGACATTGACTGTCGGAAAGTCGGGATTCGCTGACGGTAATCCTCCGCCGCGGTTAAAACCGCCGGGACGGAACCCCTCGGAATAAGTTGCGTAGAACATGATGTCATCGCTGTATTGGTATTTACCGCTAATTTTGGGGATGATGTCATCAATTTTTAAGGGTTCTCCGGTATGCCCACCGCTACTGTCGTAGTCACGTCCTCCGCCGCCTTCGACCGTGGTCAGGTCACCATCGGGCCAAAATTCCGCGTTGTTGGCAAAGTTGGATGACCCGGTAAAATCGGACTCTATTTCGTAGCGACGTAGGCCAAGGACACCGGTGAATTTGTCGGTAAAGTCGTATTCCACTTCGCCAAAAACGGCGATATGTTCTTCGGAGCGGGTTATATCATTGTAAAAGGCGATCGGAAGAGGGCGTGTTGCATTGCTGATGTTATTGGCAGAGGCAATAGGGGCATTCGGGAAAAAGCCCAGATCTTCCACTGCCATGTAGTAATAATCGTCCAGCGTTTTGATTTCGAAGTCGTCGAAGAATACGCCTGCCGTTACTCTCAATGGTTTTAAAGGATCCGTTGCGATACGGAATTCATTCGTAAAGCGCTCTTGCTCCTGATAGCCTTTGAATCCTTTGGTCGGATCCAGACAAGCGCGAGTCGCGTCGTAAGTACAGGTGTAAAACGGTATGAAGGCACCTGAGTTGTTGTAGCCAGTGTAGTCGATGGACTGTTCGATTTCTCGATCGAGAAATGCGCCGGTGTAAACAAGTTCAAGGGCTTCCATTCGCCCTGTCAGGGTCCAGGAGGTCTGGTTAAATTCGTCCCGTAGCTTATCCGGAAAATAGCGGTTAACGGCGAGATCACCGACTTCGGGATCATAATCAAAGACACCGTCGGCTCCTAGCTCCTGTTGCGCATGCTGTACCAGAAAATCCCATTCTTCGTTGATCCAATATTTCATGCCGAGGCGATAGCCCTTGTAATAGCTATCGTTGAAATCATCTTCTGCCAGATCGGTATTTCTGGTTGTTTCATAGGTAGTGTCGTCAGGTAGCTCTTGTACCGAGTCGGCAACATTCGGATTAATCTCAGGATCGAGGGTAAACTCGCCGATTTTATTATCGATATAGCCACCTCGGTGTACGTTGTAGAAAGCAAGTCGAGCGGCAAAGTTTTTGGTCAGTGGAAAATTCATATAGCCTTCCACTGAGTTGTTCATTTCGCCGCCATGGGTATCTGAAATCGTTGAGCTAATACCTGCTTCAAAATCGTATTGTCGAGGTTTATTGGTTATGTAACGTACCGTTCCCGCTTGAGAGCTGGCACCAAATAAAGTGCCCTGCGGTCCGGGAAGCACCTCTATACGTTGCAGATCGGTTGCGAATACATCCAGGTTTCTTCCTGGCGCAGTGACGGGCTGCTCATCAATGTAGAGGGCAACATTCGGCATGGTACCCTGAGCGCCGGATAACATGGTTGTGATGGGCTGAATGGCCATGCCACGAATAAACACGTCGTTTTGTCCGGGACCGCGTCCACCGACGGAGACATTGGGCATGTAACGGACGAAGTCATCGAAATTACCAATATTCTGGTCTTTAATTTCTTGCATGGTCAGAGCTTGCACGGCGATGGGTGTTTCTTGATTATTTTGAACCCGTTTGCTGGCAGTGACGTAGACGACCGGAATCTTCGATTCGTCGACTTCGACATCTTCCGATTTCTCTTCTTGGGCGTGCACCGCCATATTCGCTGTGAGTGCGTAAATAACGGCTTTGCTCAATGCATTCAGTTTCTTCATTTTATTTACGATCTCCTATTTCTAGACGACTTACGTGACCTTAGCCAATCAACCGAGTTGTCAACTCGACCTAGGGATAGCGTACTGCTGGAGCGCTTAAATGTACGAATGAGCTTTCGCTGCAATTGTGACTAGCGGGTTGTTGCGTGAGCGTCGAGCGTTCCGCTGACTGAATAATAAAAACTTGGTTCTTATCGTTTATGATAGTCAAGTATAGTCAATTAAGTTGGTTTTGCCTTAAGTGACTGATTCACTTGATTTAGTTGACTCAGTTTGAGTGTTTTATTGCAATTTTTATGAACTTCGCATACCCAAACCGATGTATAGCCTAGCGATATTGGCACCCGATTTCAACGCCCTGGCCTCAGACAACGACTTTTTTCCCTCGGTATTGTCGGTGAAACTTGACGATCGTGCGCGTACCAATGAGTCTATGTTAAAAGACATACAATAGAATAAGCTGATGTGATGTAGGGCCGGAGGAAAATCAGCGGTATTTTACTTGATTAGGCTGTTACGATTTAACCGTGGTGCGGGTTGCGTATACCGTCATGCAGTTAATTGTACTTTAGGCTATAGTTTTTATATATTGGAGCAAATGGCAAAAAATGACTCGACTTATGGAATCCCCTTGTCCTGATAGTGTAGTGGAAACAAAACAGTGAGCCTGTATGAAACTGGCAAGTAAATTAAACTGGTTGCTTCTTGTTTCGATAGCTGTTGTAGCCACTTTATTTATACTTGTTTATGATCAAGTATCTGCGACACTGAATGAGAAGCAGCTGAAACAAGAACTTTCGAAAGATTTATCTTTTATTAAACACGCCGTAAACGCAGAAAGAAAGTGGTTTGAATTAAAGTCGAGACGTTTGGCACAACAGTCGCAATTGGCTCTTTTGAGAAATTCGTTTAATCAGGCCACCGATTCGATCGATAAACTGTTTTCGCAAGAGTTGGCATTGCGCGACTCACCTATAGAGACTATTCAACTGCTGGATCGTGACAAAAACGTTATTGTCTCGTCCGATTCTTTAGGCACTTACCGCAATGTACTTCGAGTCCCTCAGGATTTTTTATATCGGGACGGTAAAGATTTAAAGCGATACGACTATTATTCGAATCCGGAAGGTGGGCATTTTTTTCTAAGTCTCTCGACATTAAACACAAAGGCCGACGACCAGTCCATTCTCATTTTACTCTCGGTATTTAATATTGAGTCGTTAAACAGTCTCGAAACGACCTTAAAAGAGCATTATGGCGCGGATGTGTTCATTCGCTTTAGCCTGGTGAAAAACGATGCTCAGATCGAACGTTTACCCGGTGATATTG
>JBPEWV010000205.1:0-1507 GCA_052032335.1 Pleionea sp.
TGTTCCATTCAACTTTCCCTGGCTGAGAAGCATTCAATAAGCGCTCTATGGCATAGAGCAAACAATTCTAATAAAGATAACCGGTTCTGAACAGCATAAAAGCGTATTAACACCTTTTACCATTTCGGTCACGCCTGCAACAGATGATTCGCAATGCATGATGCCGCTACAATCTGTCGATTGTCTAAAGCTGAGGACGACAAGCAACGCACCATCGTTTTAGTAGGTTGACACTTACATTTTCAAGCCGTGACGTCTATCTTTAGACAGTTGCCTAACTGAAATAAGGAGAGCGTAGTGCATCGAGTTACGTTACTGGTTTGTGTCGCCCTGATCGCGGCATCCTTTACAGCAATCCCTGCGGCTTCGCAACAAAATGGCCATCCACTAATCTCGCCTTACAAGGGTGTTAAGAAAATTGACACTTCGGTCACTCAGTTCGCAGACTATTCGCTGATAACGGGATTTGACTTCAATAACAAAACTGCGACTGGGCAATCGGTCAAAGGTAAGCTTACCCGGCTGTATCACGATAATCCTGATGGTCGGTCGATTCTCGAAGTTTTCAAAAACTATGAGGACTCCTTCAAAGAAGCCGGACTATCTGTTATCTGGCAGTGCCATGGCGATAATGAATGCTTTACTTCATCAACCCGAAACGCTTACAAACAATACAATGGCATTCGAGCCATTAACGGAGGCGATTCGCGTTACCTCGCCGGGAAACTGGTAAACGACCAAACGTTATATCACATCGCCCTTGCCGTTGGCCGAAGAGGCACGTCGATTGATATTGTCGAGTCCCGAGCGATGGACACGGGCATGGTCACCATTAATAAAGATCATTTGTTGAAAGAGTTAAAACAAAACGGCTCAGTGAAAGTCGACGGATTATTTTTCGCGCTGAACGAAAGCCAGTTATTGCCCGAGAGTCAGCCTTCGATGCAGGTGTTGGCCGAGCTACTGAATGATAATCCCAGCTTGCATTTGTTCGTTGTCGGCCATACCGATTTGGTCGGTGATATTGAGTACAACTTTAACTTATCGAAAAAAAGAGCCGATTCAGTGATCAATCAGCTGGTCGAAGACTACCGAATTTCACCGGTTCGATTAAAAGGCTATGGCGTTGGCCCGCTAGCGCCAAAAACCAGCAACGAAGAAGCAAATGGGCGAGCGTCGAATCGTCGAGTCGAAGTGGTTGTGATGCGTTGGTAATACCATTCACTGCTCCACTTATGGTAGCAATATTTGAATCAATTGAGCCTTGAGCACAACTAGACCTGCGATGTTCGTTAGAGTTGCTGTTCGACCGCGTTTTTTATGTCGGCGAGATCTTGCTCAATTGTTTTGACCAGTGCTTTTTTAGCCATCCAGCCAGTCAGTAACCAGAGTAGCTTTGCGCCAAAGGTAACTGGCACCGCTTTAAACGTCATTTTAAGCTGTGTTGTATCGTTCGACTCGCTAAGCTCGAGACGAGAGGTGTACACTGCGCCATGACTTTCTGCTC
>JBPEWV010000206.1:0-9081 GCA_052032335.1 Pleionea sp.
CTGGAAAGACTGCGAGGAGATTGTTCTGACAGTTCCGCCTCCTGATGTCCTGCGGTAAACAGCACCCATTGATTGTCGCGATTTTTAGCGGTTACTATCGATTCGGCAAGGATCTGTTGCGGCGACTTCTGAAATGGATAAGCTATCCAGGCGTTTGTCGTGGAGGTCTCAATGGATAATCCTGAACCGGATTTATTTTCCTTTTGCGAGGCCACTTTGTGTGTCATGGTCACCGCTTCATCGAGAAAGTTATTCAATGGATTTATCAATCTTAATTGTGTTTCGTAGCGCGCTCTTTCGTCCAAACCGAAAGTTACCA
The DNA here is from genome assembly GCA_052032335.1 of Pleionea sp. Lineage (GTDB taxonomy): Bacteria > Pseudomonadota > Gammaproteobacteria > Enterobacterales > Kangiellaceae > Pleionea. The sequence continues at coordinate 320 of JBPEWV010000206.1, forward strand.
CCTTAATTTTTTCTTCGGTTGAAATATTATCTTTAATATTAGGGTTTAAGGAGAAGCGCTGGTTGCTGGTGATATCATGGTAGGTTTCGAAAAAAGGCAGCAGCGTAATTAAGCAAATGGCAATCAGTGCGATGCTGACTGTCGCAAACGATTGACGCTTCGGGCTTAGAGCTTTTGCCGTCACACCAAGTGTCCCCAGGAATAAGATAACAATTGCAATAACATGCGTTACAGGGATCAGTCCCTGCAGACTGAAGTTAAAACTGGCAAAAACGTTGAAGCCACTCAATAAGCTGGCTTTGGGAGAGTTTCCCAGAAGCGTATAGCAAAGCCACAAAGTGACGACAAGCGCGTATTGTGCGATCAACGAGCTGATGGCCGAACGAAAACATTGTTGTACGGTGAGGAACATTGTTGCAAAGGTGATGCTTAATAAAGCGTGTAAACCAAATCCGGTTATGTAGATAGCGAGATCGGTAGTACTTGAGGTAATAACCGGAACTTGGGTTATCAGCAACAAACAATGAACAGCGATCATAAAAAACAGCACTGAGTTTAAGTCGGCTAGAAAAATACGAAAGGGTGGTACTGGGTAAGTTTTGACGAGACGGGACAATCCCGAGCCATCGCGCTTTGGTTTGAATTGTAAATTGAGCAGTGGCAGCAACAACAAAATGAGAAGCAACGACAAACTGTTCAAAGGCGAAAAAATAACACTGGCGATACTTGCAGGTTGCGTGCTTGAGGCCTGAAGCTGTATAAACTGGTAGCTGAACTGATTGGTGAAAACGCTGAGCACAAAACTGTAGACCGCGATAACCCAATAATTCATCGGGCGCGATATGAATTGTTTTAAAAAGATTGCGTGAATCGAACTTACCATTGCCATTTTCCAGAGGACTGCTGCTTAAAAATCTCGAGAAGAGCCTGTTGCAACGGCTCGACCGTAACTTCGCGGTAATTGAATTGTGTGGCGACAGACTGTGCTTCATCAGATGTGCTAAAGCCGATTATTCTTTCATGAATATAAACACCGGTCTCGAGTTCTTGCGGCTCCAGGGGCTGTTGGGCAATTAATAGATATTGGCATTGACGCTGATTTATATCGGCGACGATCGCTTGTTGATCGATAAGCAACAAACGGTCACAGTGCGCCAGCACATCGGAAATATGGTGGCTGGCCAGCAGAACCTGACATTCACTTTTTATAGATTGCAACACGCGCCAAAACATGGCTTGCTGCGTGGGATCGAGCCCATTAAGTGGTTCATCGAGCAGCAAAACACTGGGGCGATTCAGCAGTGCCTGTGCCAATGAAACGCGTTGTTTTTGTCCCAATGACAACTGAGTTAGAGGCGTATGCCGAATATCTGATAACTGCAATTCGCTCAGTACCCAGGCTAATCTTTGTTCTAGAGTTTGCTCTGACATTGAGTAGCAAGTCGCAACGAAATTTAAAAACGTGAGCACGCTAAACTCGGCAGCCGCAGGAAAAATATCAGGCATGAATCCGACTTGTGCGCGATACTCAATGGGGTGCTTACTTAGTGACCACTGCGCGGTAGTAACATCACCTTGTTGAAAAGATAACTCACCCGCCAACAGTTTTAGTAGAGTTGATTTTCCGGCGCCATTATTACCAATCAATGCCGTCAGCTCACCGTCCTTCAGCGAAAAATGATAGCAGGTGTCAGAAGGAGCGCTGCAATTGACGCGCAACTGTTCAATGTTCAAAGCCACGGCTTGTCCACTTTATTCTTTGTTGGTTTATTTGTGTTCCAAGGATCACGGGTGAGGCTTAATCGTTCGGCGCCTACTAAATGGCGGAGGTCATTTCCTCGCACCATCGAATGGCTTTAAAGTAACACTGATTGATAACTTTTGCATCGACCGGGTAGGTAATATTTTCCCAGCGGCCATGCTCAAACTGGATAACAGAATGCAGCACTTCACCGATGTCGCCTTTGTACTGCAGTATGGCCTGTTGCACTTCAGCGGTGAGCGGTAAGTCGTTAATAAGAAAACTGAGATCCGCTCCTAGAAGGGAGTCAATGCCGGAGAAAAGTCCTGCAGTAAAAAACTTTTCCGGGGAAGACTGGTTTTGTTGCATAGCCACCAGTTCACAGCAGCGTCCTCGAATTAACAAGGTGCGTAACAATTCCGGCGGTGTGTCGTCACTGGCCGAAAAAGCAAGCAGTGCAATCCATCGTTTCAACTGATTAAGGCCGAGAAACACGATCGCTTCTTGAATGGATTGAACTTTTTTTGATAGTCCGTAAGCTGCCGAGTTGATGATGCGTAACAAGCGGTAGCTCAGTTGGGCGTCATGTGACACTTTTTCGGCAATCACCTTGGGGTCCGCTTCTGGGTCATACACGTAGCCAAGGATGGACATGATCATCTGTTTGTTGCTTTCGAGTTTTTTGCCGCGAACAACTTGTGGTTTTTCGAAAAAATAGCCCTGAAATAAATGAAACCCCAGCTTCAAGCACTGGACATAGGTTTGATGGTCTTCAACCTTTTCTGCCAACAGTTGTGCATTGAAGTTTTTCAACCCGTCTAACTTCTGAGCGATGGTCGCCATGTCGAAGCTGAGTATGTCTACTTTGATAAAGTCAGCATGCTCCAGCAATGGTTCAAAGTCGTCGGTAAACGGGTAGTCATCCAATGCGATTTTAAATCCCTGTTGCTTATATTTCTTTATCGCGGCAATTAATTGCGCGTCCGGCGTTACGTCCTCGAGAATTTCCAGTACCACCTTTTCAGGTTGTAGCGGCAGCATTTCATCGCTTTTGATCAGATTTTCGGTGACATTGATAAAGGCCGGAACCCGATGATGTTCCGTGGTTTGCGATAAACTCGCATAATTATTCAGCAGTAGTAACGAGGTGGCGGTATCACCGCAGAAAAAGCTGGCGTGTTCACTGGTCGAATTTTGACGGTAAAGTAGCTCGTAGCCGTACAGCTTTAAGTTGCGATCAAAAATAGGCTGTCGCGCCAAAAGTATGTCGGGCGCCTGATTGGTTTCATCTACCACGTTTGGATTCCAGACTGCTGAATTTCAAGTTGTTTTATTAACTGTAGCACAAGACTCAAAAACGACAGGCACAAAAAAGCCCACCAGAAGTGGGCTTTTACAATGCTTGGAGGCAGCAGAATTACTTAATTTTTGCTTCCTTGTACATCACATGCTTACGAACCACAGGATCGTATTTTTTAAATTCCAGCTTTTGCGGAGTGTTACGCTTGTTCTTGTCAGTTGTGTAGTAGTGACCAGTTCCAGCGCTAGAAACTAATTTGATTTTATCGCGTGCACCATTTTTAGCCATGATCGATGCTCCTTACACTTTAACGCCGTTAGCGCGGATTTTATTAAGCACAGCGTCGATACCTTGCTTGTCGATGATGCGCATACCTTTAGCCGAAACACGAAGTTTTACAAATCGCTTTTCGCTCTCAACCCAAAAACGATGGGTGTGGATGTTCGGTAGAAAACGACGTTTCGTTCTGTTTTTTGCGTGAGAAACGTTGTTTCCCACAGTTGGGCCTTTGCCCGTAACTTGACATACTCGTGACATAATTGCCTCCAAAACCACTAAAATTCGTTACTGTTCATCTGTTGCAAATGCGTTCGGTCAGATGAAGTCGGTATGTGATAAACGAGCCATACCGGAGTCGTTAGAAAACGAGGGCGCACTTTATACCAGATGAGGTCTTTTTAAGCAATAAAAAGATCAATTCTGGCCTATTTTTTGCCCAGTTCGCTAAGATTTCTTTTGTGAGGCGCGACTATACCTGTTTCGACGTCTTATGAATAGCAGTATTGCTCAATTAACCGGCGAAAAATGCCGGGGCCTTTTTTAAGCTGGTGGCGAGAAATCCATTCGTTGGCCTGATGAGCTTGTTGAATGTTACCTGGACCCAATATCACGGTGGGAATGCCCAGTGCCTCGAAAAACGGGGCTTCAGTCACATAGTCGGCCGTTGCTGTTTGTTGCGAGTGGGTGAACTGGCAACACTGGTGGCGCTGCTCGGGCGAAGCGGTTGAATGAAACGGCTCTATCGGACTGTGAGTTGTGCTCAGTTGCCAGTCGACCCGAAACTGCTGCAGCGCCTGTTGTAAACTTTGCTCTAGCATGGCTTTTAGCTCCAGGGTACTGATGCCTGGCAGGGGACGAACGTCAAACTCCAGTTCGGCGTGCGCGCACAGTCGGTTGACCGCATCGCCAGCCTGCAAGCGACCCAGGTTCAAGGTCGAAACAGGGACCTCAAACCTGGGGTTGTGAGCCAACTCTTCGAGGCTTTGGCGAGTTTGTATCAGAGCCTGCATGGCGCGTGAAGCGGCATCCAGACAGTTCGATGCATAGTCCGATTGGCTGGAATGGCCACCGGGGCCCGTGAAATTCAATACGAATGACTGATAGCCTTTGTGCGAGACAATCGGGTTTAGTGCGGTGGGTTCTCCAAGAATATTGAGTGCAGGCTGGCTCAGTTGTTCTGACTTGAGTGCGCGCGCACCCGCCATGGTGGTTTCTTCGTCAGCTGTTGCGACCACTGAAATCGGACGGCGATTGTGGTGAGGCAATTGAGTCAGTGTTTCGATGATCTGAAAGAAAAAGCTTTTCATATCGGTAACTCCAACACCGTACAGTTTGCTCTCAGACTCATGCAGCGTAAACGGGTCAGAACGCCAGCTCGCTGGGTCCACTGGAACGGTGTCGCAGTGTCCGCTTAGCAAGATCCCGCCCGCTTGACAGTCAGTACCCGGGCGCTGCGCTAACAGGTTCCATTTATTGTTGCTTCCGGGTACCGGAAAAATTTGGCAATCGAATGCTAAGTCCTCGAGCGCATTGGCTAACCGTTCACACAGCTTCCGGTTGCTGACATCGTCGAGCGGATTCAAAGAGCTAACGGTATTGATGCTGATCATGTCCGCCAGTAGATTATGCAGCATTTTATGCTTAAACATGGGTATAATACTCTTTAATTAAATATTCGTTAGAATAAATATGCATATCTGATTGCATAAATATTCTCTGTCATGTTAGGTTAAATAGCAACGGGTTGTTATGTCTGAAAAGAAATTAAGGCAGTCCGCCATTAAAGAGCTGATCGCCAATCAAATTGTTCCGAATCAGGAAACTCTGGTCGAACTGTTGGCGCAGCAAGGGCTGAAAGCGACGCAAACAACGCTTTCACGCGATTTAAATGAACTTGGAATCTGGAAAGGGCCTGAAGGCTATGTACTGGGAAATGAAGCGGCGCCCGTGAGGGCGACTAAAAGTGAACTGCGAAAGGTGCTGCAATCGTTAATGGTTACTGCCGAAATTGCCGGTAGCATGGTTGTTCTGAAAACTCAGCCAGGGCGCGCACAGGCCATAGGGTACGAGCTGGATAACATCAAGCTGCCTCTGGTGGTCGGAAACATATCAGGCGACGACACCATTTTTATTGCCACCCGGAGTGAAGAAGACGCAATGAAATTAAAACTCGAATTGGAACAGTTAAAACAATAGTCTTGCGGAACGATGGCTTTCCGTGAGACGGGGAGCTATCGACCATGAAGAAATGCCTGATTGTCGGTGCCAGCGGATACGCAGGTGCGCAACTTGCAAAGCTGGTGCATCATCATCCAACATTGGAATTGACCGCGCTCGCGGTCTCCGAAACAAGTCCTTTTTTACATCATTCATTCACCCAGGAATTCCCTCAATACAGCAGTGGCAACAAGTCGCTGGGCGGTGAAACCTTTCGCGCTTTTTCTGAAGTATTGCAAAGTGATGACTGGCCCGCCATCGATGTAGTTTTTTTTGCCACTCCACATCAATTCAGTGCAACGATGGCGGCGAAAGTGTTGGAAGCAGGCAAGCAGGTTTATGATCTTTCCGGGGCCTTTCGCTTAACGTCTCCTCAACTTTTTCATCAGTTTTATGGTTTTCAGCATCCGGCGCCAGAACTTCTGCAGGATGCGGTGTACGGTCTGCCGGAATTGCCTCAGCACAATTTAAATGGCGCATCATTGGTTGCTGTTGCCGGTTGTTATCCGACCGCATCCATTATCAGTTTATTGCCGGTGCTGGCGCATGATTGTCTGATCGGTACGCCTGTGATCAATGCAGTGAGCGGGGTTTCAGGTGCGGGTCGAGCAGCGCAACTGCGCAGCGGCTTTTGTGAAGTCAGTTTACAAGCCTACAGTCCTGGGCAACATCGCCACTTACCTGAAATTGAGCAAGCCCTGAAGCAACCGGTGATATTTACGCCGCACCTGGGCTGCTTTAAGCGCGGAATTATCGCCACTACCACGATTGCTTTGAAGTCTAAGTGTTCCTCTAAGGCGATGGCCGACATTTATCAAACCTGGTCTGAACAACATCCGTTGGTGCATTATTCTCATGAATTACCGGCAATTCATCACGTTGAGCAAACGCCAAGTTTAATTTTCTCGACCCGCGTCGTTGCTGATGGTACTTATCTGCAAATCTTTACAGCGATCGATAATTTAATGAAGGGCGCAGCCAGTTCGGCCATTGAGTGCTGCAATTTAAATAACGGTTGGGCACAAACTTCCGGTCTGGCGGTGGAACCATTGGGGGAGCTGGCAGCATGAAGACATCGGTGATCAAACTTTCCGGAAAAATCATCTCGAATGATGCGCTTTTGAAAACCGCCATCCAGCAGATTTGTGATTGGCAAAAGCAAAGCGGACAGCAGGTGATATTGGTGCATGGTGGTGGCGTGTACGGTGATAGGTGGTGTGAGGTGTTCGGCTTTAGGGTAAAAAAATATCACGGATTACGTTCGACACCAGAAGAACAATTACCGGTAATTAGTGGTGCGCTCGCCGGTTATGCGCACACCAAGGTACTCGCTGCGTGCAAAACCAGCGTGTTAAACGCTGTAGGCCTGACGCCGTCATCGGGCGATACATTATTCAGTCAGTTGCACCCGCAACATAAGGTGTTAGGTCGTGTCGGTATTGTCTCTCCGGGTGATATGACACTGGTAAAACGTTTACTTTCGCTTGGCTATACACCGGTGTTTCACTCATTGGCAACCGATGCGCAAGGCGAGTGCTTGAATGTTAATGCCGACGATATTGCAACTCAATTGGCACTCGGACTTGAGGCGACCGAGCTGGTTTTGTTGTCAGATGTGTCAGGCGTAAAAAATGCTCAGCAAAAGGTAATTGAAAAACTCGATGCCAGTGAATTGTCCAATTTGGCCGCCTCGCCTTTTGTTGGTGAAGGGATGGTCGCAAAGTTGCAGGCGCTAACCGCATTAGCGGGATCCATGTTGGAGCGAGTAGTGATTACCGCTATTGATCAAATGCCCCTGAGCCAGAAGTTGATAAAATCAGCGACCTTGTCTTCTTCGGCGCTGGCCACCCAAATTCAGTTTAAGCCGGTGAGCAAGGAGGCGTTATGAATTCTTTGATCACGATCGGTGATTTATCCGAATCCCAATTGCTCTCCATTTTGCAACAAGCCGTGGCCATTAAATCGCAGCCATGGAAATTTAAGTCAGTTTTGGCAGGTAAGCACCTGGCAATGTTGTTTGAAAAGCCGAGCTTGAGAACTCGCGCCAGTTTTAGCGTTGGCATCGAAAAAATGGGCGGGCAGGTTCATTTTTACGATTTGCAGGCTAGCAAGATTGGTCAACGAGAATCGGCGTCTGACCTGGCCCGCAATTTGTCACAGTGGTATCAGGGCATTATAGCGCGAGTGGATAGTCACCAGACCATTAAGCAATTATCAGCCGCTGCTGATGTCCCTTTGATCAACGCTCTGTGTGATCGTCATCACCCATGTCAGGCGCTGGCCGATGCGCTCACCCTGTTTGAGATCGAACCGGATATGCGTCGCTGGCACATCGGATATTTCGGCGATGGCAATAACGTGGCACGCAGTCTGGTCGAAGTCGCCGTTAAAACTGGCGCCTCGATTTCGCTGGTGACACCGGAGGCGGCACAGTTGGAATTCGATTTTCTGTTGACTGCGCAGAATATTTCGCAAGGGCAAGTGCGCTGGTACAGCGATCCAGGCGCGCTTTCAAACTGTGATGTGCTCTACACTGACGTCTGGTCATCGATGGGACAAAAAGAGAAGTCTCTCGAACCCTATGTTCCATTTCAGGTTAATTCGCAGCGTATGCAACAAACTGGTGCCCAGTATTTTATGCATTGCCAGCCCGTTCACCGTGGCGAAGAAGTGACATCGTCGGTTTGCGATGGTGCGAAGTCACTAATGTTACAGCAAGCCGCGAATCGTCTTTTTGTGCAACAAGCCGTTTTACATTCTATTTTTGAGGAGAACCAACATGGGTGAGCAGCCGTCAATAAAAAAAGTTGTTCTGGCATACTCAGGCGGCCTGGATACATCGACCATTATTCCCTGGCTAAAAGAAAATTATGATTGCGAGGTTTATGCGTTCGTTGCCGATGTCGGCCAGGGGCAGGGTGAGCTTGAGGGCATTGAGCAAAAAGCCATTCGGTCGGGAGCAAGAGAGTGTATTGTTTCTGATTTAAAGCACGCGTTTGTACAAGATTACATTTATCCGGCATTGAAAACAGGCGCCGTTTACGAAGACGGCTATTTGCTGGGAACAGCATTTGCCCGGCCCATTATTGCCAAAGCCATGGTCGAGTATGCTTTGCACATTGGTGCTGACGCTTTGTGTCATGGGTGTACTGGTAAGGGCAATGACCAGGTCCGTTTCGAATCGGTGTTTGCAACTTTTGCGCCGCAATTAACTGTGATTGCACC